>NZ_CP140098.1:1030000-1042500 GCF_034440735.1 Deinococcus sp. AB2017081
CCGGCAACTCGCCCCACCGTCCTGCCCAGAGCACCCGCTGCTCCACGCGCGCGACACCTTTTGGGGGTTCCATATGAAGAAAGGCCTGCTCATTCTCACCGCCGCACTGTCGTTCGGCATGGCGTCCGCGCAGACGGAAGCGCCTGCTGCAGCGCCCCAGGTGCCCACCCTGACCGACGTTCCCGCCGGTCACTGGGCCAAGGACGCGATCGACCGGCTCGTCAGCAGCGGCATCATCCTGGGCTACCCCGACGGTACCTACCGCGGCACCCAGAACCTGACCCGCTACGAGGCGGCGGTCATCATCGCCCGTCTGCTGGATCAGATCCGCACCGGTGAGACCCCGGCCAGCAGCATCGACGCCGACACCCTGGCCGCGCTGCAGAACGCGATCCAGGAACTCGCCGCCGACCTCGCCGCCCTGGGCGTGCGCGTCAGCGACCTGGAGGACAACGCCGTCAGCCAGGACGACTTCACCCGTCTGGAGAACCGCGTCGAGGAAATCGCCGCGAGCCAGGGCGACGCCGAAGCGCTGTCCACCCTGCAGTCCCAGATCGACGAGCTGACCACCCGCGCCGACGACTACGACACCCTGCGTGCCGACGTCGACGACAACGCCAGCTCGATCGCCGCCCTGAACGACCTGACCGTGCTCCTGAACCAGGACATCCTGAACCTTCAGGATCGTGTCAGCGCCGTGGAAGCCGCCCAGGCCGACCTCGTGCAGCGCGCCGACTTCGACGCCCTGTCGGGCCGCGTGGGCGCGGTCGAGACCCGCGTCACCAGCATCGACAACCGCGTGGCGCAGCTCGAGAAGTACGCCTTCTCCATCAAGCCCAGCCTGAGCGCCACGTACTACGTGGCCCGTGGCACCCGCGACATGGACTTCGACCGCCTGCTCCCCGGCACGGTGTTCAGCACCGGTGATGACGGCGACGCCGACACCAGCGACGCGCCGCGCGACTACGCCGACATGACCGGCGGCCGGAAGACCCTCGGCAACTCGGCGCAGAACTTCGTGCCGAACGCGACCAACTTCTACGGCTTCAGCACCACGGTGCAGGTGGATGACGGCAACCCGGCCACGCCCACGGTCGAGACCCCTGTCGCCGTCAACGTTGAAGGCAACACGGCCATCGACTTCAGCATCAACTTCACGAACAGCGGCAAGCTGAACAGCTCGACCAGCGGCGTGACCGGGGCCTACGTGCCCAGCGCCGGTGCCCTGAACGTGAACGCGGTGGACATCAGCTTCGGCATCCGTGCCGGTCTGCCCGACTCCGACGGCATCACCGCTGCGGATTACGCCAGCTACCCCGACGTGATCGACAGCGACAGCGGCATCACCTATCGCCCGCTGTTCTTCTACTTCAACAACGCCACCGCGTACTTCACGGTCGGCAACGCGCCCATCACCGTGACCTTCGGTCGCGCCCTGAAGTTCCACTACGCCGACTACATCGGTGACAACGACAAGACGGGCCGCGGCGACGGCTTCATCGTGAACGTGGACGGCAGCACCGTGCCCGTGATCGGTGCGTACAAGCCCACGCTGCAGTTCGTCTACGGCAGCCGCGGCGGCGCCGATGGCGACTACCAGTACTACCGTGGCGTGCGCGCCACCATCACGCCCGTGGGCACCCTGAAGGCCGGCATTCACGTGCTGAACGAAGGGATTGACCAGACCGGCACGCTGATCGGTGTGGCCGGTGTCAGCGACGTGACGGCCTTCGGCGCCGACCTGCACGGTGCGATCGGTGGCTGGCAGGTCGACAGCGAGTACGCCATGAGCCGCGTGACGGATGCCGGCACGACCACCACCGAGAACGCGTTCTACGGCAAGGTCGCTGGCAGCTTGGGCCCCGTGAAGGTGTACAACCTGAACTACCGCAGCATCAGCGCTGGGTACGACGCCGTGGCCGGCATCATGGAAGCCGACCCCACCGACACCGACAATGGCAGCACCGCGCCCTACGCGGCTGACCAGACCGGCTTCGGCTTCAAGGTGGGCGGCACGCTGGGCCCGGTGTCCCTGGGTGCGTACATGGACAACCAGGTCGCTGCGGGCCTGAGCCCCTTCGCGACGGCCGGCACGGCCTCGGCGATCGTCGAGCGTGGCGTGGGTGCCAAGGTGAGCCTGTTCAATCTGGTGACCCTGCGCGGCGGCTACAACGAGTTCCTGGCGGAAGCCGGTTCTGGTCTGGACGTGACGGGCATGGGCGTGCGCTACAGCGTGCGTGCAGACGTGACCCCTGGCCTGGGCATCGGCATCGGCGCGTACTACCGCGACCTGACGGTGAACGGCACCAAGGCGCAGAGCGATGGCGGCCTGTTCTCCCAGGGCAAGTACAACAGCTACTTCCCCCTGACGAGCAACGACTTCACCGACCAGAGCGGCTGTGGCGACCAGCACCCCGGCATCAAGAGCACCGACGTTGACGGTGTGGGCCGCGCGCTGACGTTCACGCAGAACAGCTTCGCGGATGCGAACTGCTACAGCGAGATCGGTGCGGACATCACGCACAACGGCAAGGACGCCAACGCCCTGGTGAAGGATCTGTCCTTCCGCATCGGCTACGCCGCCCGCTACCGCAACGCCACGGGTACATACAGCAACAGCTTCATCTACGGCGACGTGCTGTACGGCAAGAAGCTGGGCATCGCGCAGGTGGACGTCAAGGGCGCCGTGGGCGTCGACCGCTACGCCGATCAGGCGACCGACACGACGGGCGTCAACAGCACGGCCTTCGCCGTCGGTGTCAAGGCTGTCACCGATCCCCTGAACATCATCTTCAAGCCCAGCTTCGAGGGTCAGGTCGGCTACTACAGCCGCGCCTACGACGCCCTGGCGGCGACCGGCGACTACAACGCGAGTGGCCTGAAGTACCTCGCGGGTGTCAAGCTCAACGACTTCCTGCTGCCCAACACCAAGCTGGCCGTGTACTACGCTGGCTACCGTGCTCAGAACCGCGTGTACCAGCCCTACGGCTACACGACGTTCCTGAACGGTGGGGATCTGGCCGGACGCTTCACCGACCTGAACATCGGTGGCGCCGTGATCACTCAGAACCTGCTGTACGTGGAAGGCAACTACTACGACCTGTCCGTCGGCTACGGCTACGGCACGCTGGGCCTGACGGCTGGCACCGACCCGGTGACCGGCGCGGCGACGGCTGCCAACAGCGCGAGCGGCTCCGTCTTCAAGATCAACTACAAGGTCAACTTCTAAACGAAGTCCTGACTCTGGCAAGAGCCCCCGCTTCGGCGGGGGTTTTTGCTGTGGGTGGGCGGGCCTGTGCCTATGCGGGTGGCACAGGCCCGGCGGCGTGACGCTCTACACTCGGGACATGTTGCCTGTCTTCGGCCACCTGAACCCCGATACCGACGCGATCACGTCCGCGCTCGTGTACGCCCGCCTGCTGACCCGCCAGGGTACCGAGGCCCGTGCGTACCGCCTGGGCGAGCTGAACTTCGAAACGCCGTACGTGCTCCGTGAAGCGGGCCTGGACGCGCCGGAGTTGCTGCCTGAGCTGGCCGCCGGATCGCGGGTGGCCCTGGTCGACCACAACGAGAGCGCCCAGTCGGTACCGAATCTGGCTGACCTGACGGTCACGCACGTGGTCGACCACCACAAGCTGGGCGACCTGAGCACGGCCGCGCCCGCCTACCTGCGCTTCGAGCCGGTCGGCTGCACAGGCACCATCCTGCTGAAACTGCACCGCGAGGCGAACGTGAGTGTCGAGCCAGTGGACGCGAAACTCATGCTCAGCGCGATCCTGAGCGACACCCTGCACTTCCGCAGCCCGACGACCACGCAGGCCGACCGGGACGCCGTGGACTTCCTGGCACCCATCGCGGGCGTGGGTGACGTCGAGACCTACGCGCTGGCGATGTTCGCGGCCAAGAGTGACCTGGGTGATACCCCTGCCGAGACCCTACTGAAGATGGATTACAAGGTCTTCCCGTTCGGCGATGTCGCCGCCCCGCAGCGCTGGGGGCTGGGGGTGGTCGAGACGACGAATCCGGCCTACGTGTTCGGCCGGCAGGCCGAGCTGCTGGCCGCCATGGCCAGCGCGAAGACCCAGGACGGCCTGGACGGCATCCTGCTCAGCGTGGTGGACATCCTGAACGAGACGAACCGCACGCTGGTGCCCGGAGAAGTCGAGGCCGCCGTGGTGCAGGCTGTGTTCGGAGCCGACACGACCGGGAACGTGGCGGATCTGGGCGCACGGATCAGCCGCAAGAAGCAGATCGTCCCGGCACTGGAGACACATTTCGCGCTGTAAACGCGGGCCTAGAGCGGAGCCGGGATGATGCTGTCCCGGCTCCGCCCACTATGCTGGCGGGCATGACGCTCGATGATCACCTGTCCTGGCTGTTCGCGCAGCAGCGCTTCGGGGTGCGGCCCGGCCTGGATCGTGTGCGGGCACTGCTGTCGCAGCTGGGCAATCCGCAGGACACCTTCAGTGTGGTGCTCATCGGCGGGACAAACGGCAAGGGCAGCACGGCCGCGACCCTGGCCAGCATGCTGCGCGTCGACGGCAGGCGGGTGGGCCTGTTCACCAGTCCTCATCTGACGCGCTTCACCGAGCGCTTTCTGGTCGATGGCGCGGAACTTCCGGAGGAGGTCGTGGAGGCGGCACTGATGCGTGTCCGGCCCCTGGCAGAGGAGACCGGGGCGACCTTCTTCGAGATCGTTACTGCCCTGGGGGCGCTGCTCTTTGCACAGGCAGGGGTCGACTTGGCCGTCATAGAGGTCGGCCTGGGGGGGCGGCTGGACGCCACCAACGCCCTGGAACCGGTGCTGAGCGTCATCACGAACGTGGATCTGGATCACACCGAGATCCTGGGGAACACCCGGGAGGCCATCGCCACCGAGAAGGCAGGCGTCCTGCGGCCGGGGCGGCCCGCCGTGACGGGCGTGGACATGACGCTGCTGCCTGCCCTGCTGGAGCGGGGCGCGGATGTATGGGCACTGGGCTGGCACTTCGGCGCCCAGGTACTGGCCCGTGGCTGGGACGGCTCGGACGTGACCGTGAGCATGCCCCGGCAGCCCCTGACCCTCCACACGCCGCTGCTGGGCGAGCACGGCGCACGGAACGCGGCGCTGGCGGCGGCGGCGGCGTTCCGGCTGGGCGTCAGCCCGGAGGCCATCCGGCAGGGGGCGGCGCAGACGGTGTGGCCAGGACGGCTGGAGGTCGTGGCGTGGCGTGGGCGGCAGGTGCTGCTGGACGGCGCGCACAATCCGGCGGGTGCACACGCGCTGGCAGACGCCCTGCGCGGTCTGGGCGTGACGCAGCTGCCTATCGTGTTCGGCGCGGCGGGCGACAAGGACGTGGGCAGGGTGGCGGCCGCCCTGGTGCCCGTGGCGTCGCAGGTGATCCTGACCCGCGCCGTGTTCAGTCCCCGCGCAGCCGACCCGGCCAGCCTGGCCCCGCTGTTTCCCGGCGTGCCCGTGACCGTCACGGACTCGCCCGCGCACGCGCTGGAGGCCCTGGCGGCGCTGGATTCGCCCCTGGCGCTGGTGTGCGGCAGCCTGTATGTGATCGGGGAAGTGCGGCCCCTGGTGCTCGATGAAGCGGGCGAGATGCGGGAGCGCTGGCAGTAGCGCTACGCGCGGATACGCCGAATGGCGGAGTCAGCGCTGGGGGCGCTACGCTCGGGGCCATGACCCCCACTGCTATGGAGGAGCTGCGCCGCCGGCTGGCGCAGGTCAGTGATCTGGACGCCGCAGGCAGCCTGCTCTCCTGGGAGCAGGAGACGATGATGCCCCCCGAGGCCGCCCGCGTGCGTGGTCTGCAGCTCGCCACCCTGGCTGGTCTGGCCCACGAGCTGTTCACGGACGCCCGCACCGGTGATCTGCTGGACGCCGCCCGTCCGGCCGATGACACCGAGGAGGCCATCGTGCGCGTGGCCCGGCGCGACCATGGCAAGGCCACGCGGCTCCCCACCACCTTCGTCGAGGAGAGGACGCGGGCACAGAACGAGGCACACCACGCGTGGATCGAGGCCCGAACGTCCAGCGACTTCGGGGCCTTCGCTCCGCACCTGAGCACCATGATGGATCTCGCCCGGCGCGAGGCCGACCTGCTGGGTTACGAGGATCACCCCTACGACGCCCTGCTCGACACCTACGAGCCCGGCATGCGGGCGTCGCAGGTGCGGGCCGTGTTCGATGACCTGCGCGACCGCACGCTGCCCCTGCTGCGGCGCATCACGGCTGCCGGGGACGCGGCCGACTACTCGGTGCTCACACGCTCCTTCCCGTATGACGCCCAGAAGGCCTTCGCGTGGGACGTGGCGGGCCGCGCCTTCGGGCTGAGCGGTGACTTCGCCCGGCAGGACGAGAGTGCGCATCCGTTCCAGTCGAACTTCAGCCGCAGCGACCTGCGGATCACGACCCGCGTGCAGGACTACTGGCCCACGTGCTGCTTCGGGACATGGCACGAGACCGGGCACGCCATGTACGAGCGCGGCGTCTCCGAGCGCTGGGAGCGCACCCCGGTGTCACGCGGCGCGAGTCTGGGCGTCCACGAGAGCCAGTCGCGGATGTTCGAGAACCTGCTGGGCCGCAGCCTGCCGTTCTGGGAACGCTATTTCCCGGAACTCCAGAAGGTCGCGCCGGAGGTCACCGACGGGCTGGACGCCGCCGCGCTGTACCGCGCCGTGAACCGCGTGCAGCCCAGCCTGATCCGCGTCGAGGCCGACGAGGTCACGTACAACTTCCACACGCTGCTGCGCTTCGAGCTGGAGCTGGGGCTGCTGGAGGGCACGTTGAGTGTGAAGGAGCTCCCGGAGGCATGGAACGCCAAGATGAAGGAGTACCTGGGCCTGGACGTCCCTGACGACGCCCAGGGGGTGTTGCAGGACATCCACTGGTCGGCTGGGCTGATCGGCTACTTCCCCACCTACACGCTGGGCAACCTGCTGAGCGTGCAGCTCCTGGAGGCCGCACAGCGCGATCCGGCGGTCGCGGCGGGCGTGGCGAACGCCGAGTACGGCCCGCTGCTGGCGTGGCTGGTCACCAACGTCCACCAGCACGGCCGCAGCCTGACCCCCGGTGAGCTGACCGAGCAGGCCACCGGCCGCCCCCTGACGGCCGATCCCTACGTGGCGTACCTGCACACGAAATACGGGGACATCTACGAGCTGAACTGAGGGGACGGCAGAGGGCCGAGAGCTTGAAGACTGTGCTCTCGGCCCTCTGCCGTCCCCTTCATGGCAACCGGATCAACGGTTCTCGCACGGGGGTCGGCGGTCGGCATTGGCCGGGGTGGGAGGCGGGGACAGGGACAGGCTGCGCTGGCCGGGGAGGTGGCGGCGACTGTGGCATGGAGCCCTCCGGGCAGGGAAGACGGCCGCAGGACGTCCAGACGCGGGCCGGACGTCCTGCGCGGTGGAGCGGTGCGCTACACGGCCTGCCGGCGCTCGGCCTGGGTGATCAGGTACGCGCGGGCCGAACTGAGCCACTGCTGGGCGGTGTCACTGTGGGGGTGCTGACGGTCACGCAGGGCCGCGCTGCCCAGCGACAGGTGGCGTTCGATGCGGCGGATGGCTCCCAGGCCGCCGTCGTTCTCGACCTCGATCAGGGTGTTGAGGATCTTGGTGGGGTGGGCGTATCCGATCCGGATGCTCTCGGCAATGATGTCCAGGGCGCGCATGGTGGGACTCCTTCCAGCCGGCGGCGGCTGCGAGGTGGGGGGCAAGACTGTGAGCAAATTCCTCTGCTGATTACGATTCTAGCAGAGCGGTCAGTCGCATGCAAGAATTCACACCCCCTTATTCTGTATTGACCGTACTGACAAAGCGGTGTTACACTCCGACCAAGGCTGCCCGATTCTGCCCACAGGCAAACGCCAGCAGGAGCAGTCAGCCCAGGCGGCACGCCAGCCCAGATCCGCGTCCAGTGCGGGGAAACGGATGGTGAGGCCACGCCGCAGCCAAGGAGGTGACACATGAAATTGCACGAACGACTCCGCGAGCTCCGTAGCGAACGCGGGCTGCGGCTCAAAGACGTCGCCGAGACCGCCGGGATCAGCGTCCCGTACCTCAGCGACCTCGAACGTGGCCGCACCAACCCGAGCCTGGAGACCCTCCAGACCCTGGCCGGGGCCTACGTCATCACGGTGCACGACCTGCTCGAGGGCGTCGAGTTCTACGGTGCCAGCACCGAGGGCGCGCTCCCCAAGGGCCTCGCGGATCTGGTGGCCGACGCCACCCTGGGGCCGCAGATCACGCCCGACTGGGTACGGACCCTGTCCCGCATCGAACTGCGTGGCAAGCGCCCGCGGGACAAGCAGGACTGGTACGAGATCTACCTGCACCTCAAGCGCATCCTGAACTGAGCGGATTCCGGGTGATCTCCGGATCGACCGGGTCAGGCAGCAGTGACGTTCCTCAAGTGCGACTCCCCATCCCCCCGCTGTTCTGGCGGGGGGATGTTGCGTTTCCGTGTACCCCACAGGGCGTGACGGTCACGCCGGGCACGTGCGCGCCGGGCCAAAACCCTCTATGATGCTGGGCGGCATGTCGCGCGCCCACTCCTGACGTGGAGTGACCGCGCCCGGCACGGCACAGGGCACACCAACACTGGACAGACCAGACGTGCACAAGCAAGCGCCCCCCGCACCGGCCCACCCCACGTGGAACACGGGCGGACACCGGGGCGCAGACGGGAGAAGAACGTGGCAGAGCTGATGAGCAGGGATGGCAACAAGGTGGAATTCAAGGTCTCGGTGCCCGCCGCCGAGGTGAACCGCGCCTACGATCAGGTGTGGGCGGGGCTCTCGCGCGACGTGCGGGTTCCCGGCTTCCGCCCCGGCAAGGCACCCCGCAAGGTCATCGAGAGCCGCGTCGGGAAGGGCTACGTCGAGCAGGAAGTCCGGGATCGCCTGCTCCAGACCCACTACACCCAGGCAGCACGCGAACTGAAGCTCAGCCTGGTGGACGCCACCATCGATCCGCAGCCCCTGGCGAGCGGTCAGGCCTTCGAGTTCAAGGTGACCGGCGAGACCTACCCGGAAGTGAAGCTCGGCGACTGGAAGGGGGCCGAACTGACCAGCGCGGCACCCGAGATCACCGATGAGGTGCTGGAGCGCACCCTGAGCGACCTGCAGGAGCGCAACGCCACCTTCGACAGCGTCGATCGGCCCATCGAGGCGTCGGATCAGGTGACCATCGAGGAGCAGGGCGAGGACGGCGGCACGTACCCCGTGTACCTCGACGTGGCCGAGGAACACGTCCGCGAGGCGCTGCTGGGCAAGAGCAAGGGCGACACTGTGGAGATCACCGTGCCGGCCCACCAGCACGGCGACCACGAGCACCCGGCGCACACGGTGACCGTGACGGTGCTGGACGTGAAGACCAAGCAGCTTCAGGAACTCGGTGACGACTTCGCCAAGACGCTGAACTTCGAGTCCATGGAACGCCTGCGCACGGATCTGAAGGACGAACTGCTGCGCCGCGCCACCCAGGAGGGCGACAGCGCCCGCCGCGAGGAGTTCATCACCCACCTCGTCGAGGGCATGCAGGTCACGATCCCGCAGGCGCTGCTCGACCGCCGCCGCGAGGCGATGCTGGAAGAGATCCAGGACGACTTGGGCCGCCAGGGCGTCAAGTGGGGCGAGTACGAGGCCTTCATGAAGGAGCAGAACAAGCTCGACGACTTCATGGCCGACCTCTCGAAGAATGCCGAGTCCCGCGTCAAGCGTGATCTGGCCCTGGAGCAGCTCGCCGAAGACCTGAAGGTGCAGGTCAGCGACGCCGAGTTCAACCAGACCATGACCATGCTGGCCCAGGCGAACAACCTGACGCCCCAGGCGCTCCAGAAGCAGCTGGGGCCCAACGGCATCAACTCCTACTACACCAGCCTGGTGCGCGAGCGCGGTCTCCAGCAGGCCCTGTCGCAGCTCGGCAAGGGCAGCGAGGCGCCGGCGGAAGACGCCCAGCCCGAGTCCACTGCTGAAGCCGCCGAAGACACCAAGACCGAAGAGTAAGCGCGAAGAGCGCAGGTGGGGGCGCGTCCTGCGGGGCCGCGCCCCTGCGCGTTGTTGATCGTTGCCGCCGGTTCTCCTGTGTAGCTGCGTGGGATCTGTCGCCATGCACGGTTCCGACGTTGTTCACGCGGCCCAGCCCTGAATCCGGGCCTGACCACTCCTGGTGATCGGAGGAATGCCTCTGCTCCGGCCGCGCCTGGAGGTGGGAGCGCTGTTCAGGGTGGCCGGCGTGCCGACACGCACCCTGAGCCCTGAATGCCTGTCGCGCTCCGGGGAGGAGGCTGAACGGGAGCCTCCAGCCCCGGCGGCCGAGCCACTTCCGGCCTGAGGCCGGTGTCGGGGGCTGACCTCCTGTACCCGGCGCTCACCGACCCCGGACTTGCCACCCGAGCCCGAACTGTGTACCATGGCTGCATACCGATTTGGTATACCAAACGGACGAGCGTGCGTGACCAGAGTGTCGTCCACTGCCCAGGGAGGTGAAGATGACCAGTCCGTCCGCCACGCTCGCGTACCAGCAGCTCCGGGAGAGCATCCTGGGGGTCGATCTGCTCCCCGGCGAGGTGCTGACCGAGGCCCGCCTGGGCGAGCGGCTCCAGACCTCCCGGACGACGGTGCGCGGTGCCCTGGCCCGCCTGGAGAACGAGGGCCTGATCCGCAAGACCGGCCGCAGCTTCATCGTCGCGCCGATCGACCTGCGCGAGATCGAGGAGGCCTTCGCGTTCCGCAGTGTGCTGGAGGTCGGAGCGCTGCGGCTGGCCTTTCCCACCGTGACCCCGGAGCGGCTGGCGTGGGTGCGTGACCGGGCCAGCGAGTTCGGCGACGACACCAGCATCGGGGATCACATGGATCGGGCCACACGCTTCCACGTGGATCTCGCGGGACTGTCCGGCAACCGCCTGATCGTCCGGTCGCTGGAGGACGTGCTGCTGCGGCTGGCCCGCGCCCGCTGGCTGGAGGCGCGGGGCGACGGTGGGCTGGCCCGCTCGCATGCCGACCACCTCCACCTCCTTGACTTGGTCGCCGCTCGCCAGGAGGACGCGGCGGCCACGCACCTCCACGCCCACATCCAGCGCTCGTGCTCGCGGCTTGTCCAGGCGCTGCGCGACGACCGGCGTGGCCTGGGCCTGCGCGGCCTGGCCGTGCACACCTGACCCGTCGCCCGACCATCCGCCCTCTGTCCCGTTTTCCAGGAGTGTCCATGACCCAGCCCCAGACCATGATCGAGAAGATCTGGAACGAGCACGTCGTCCGCACCGCGCCCGGACAGCCGGATCTGCTGTACATCGACCTGCACCTTGTCCACGAGGTCACGTCCCCACAGGCCTTCGAGGGTCTGCGCCTGGCCGGCCGCCGGGTGCGCCGCCCCGACCGGACGATCGCCACCATGGATCACAACGTGCCCACCGAGCGCATCCACCGGCCGCTGTCGGAGCTCGAAGACCGCGTGTCGGCCGCGCAGCTCCAGGCGCTGGAGGAGAACTGTGCGGAGTTCGGCGTCGAGCTGCACCGCATGGGCAGCGCGGGGCAGGGCATCGTCCACGTGATCGGGCCAGAGCTGGGAATCACGCAGCCGGGCATGACCATCGTGTGCGGTGACTCGCACACCGCCACGCACGGGGCCTTCGGGGCGCTGGCCTTCGGGATCGGCACCAGCGAGGTCGAGCACGTCCTGGCGACCCAGACCCTGCCGCAGCGCCGCCCGAAGACCATGGCGATCACCGTGGAGGGGCCGCTGCCCGCCGGGGTCGGGGCCAAGGATCTGATCCTGGGCATCCTGAAGCGCATCGGCACCGACGGTGGCACCGGGCACATCATCGAGTACCGGGGCGAGGCTGTGCGCTCGCTGAGCATGGAGGGCCGCATGACCGTGTGCAACATGTCCATCGAGGGCGGTGCCCGCGCGGGCCTGATCGCCCCAGACGACACGACCTTCGAGTACCTGCGCGGCCGGCCCGGTGCCCCCCAGGGCGAGGCGTGGGAGCAGGCGGTGGCGCACTGGCGCACCCTGACCACCGACGAGGGCGCGACCTTCGACCGGGAACTGACCTTCCAGGCCTCGGACTTCCGGCCGTACGTGACGTGGGGCACCACGCCCGGGCAGGTGGTCGGCCTGGACGACGTGGTGCCGGAACCGGCCACCGACAGCCAGCAACGTGCCCTGCAGTACATGGCCCTGGAGCCCGGACAGCGCATGCGCGACATCCAGGTCGATACCGTGTTCATCGGGTCGTGCACGAACTCGCGCATCGAGGATCTGCGGGTCGCCGCCGAGGTGCTGCGGGGCCGCACGGTGCGCCCTGGCCTGCGGGCGCTGGTCGTGCCGGGTTCCATGGCCGTGCGCGCCCAGGCCGAGCAGGAGGGCCTTGACCGGGTGTTCCTCGATGCCGGCTTCGAGTGGCGGGCGGCGGGGTGTTCGATGTGCCTGGGGATGAACCCGGACATTCTGCAACCCGGTGAGCGCTGTGCCAGCACCAGCAACCGCAACTTCGAGGGCCGGCAGGG
>NZ_CP140098.1:3567500-3737572 GCF_034440735.1 Deinococcus sp. AB2017081
AGGTCATGGCCCACAACCTGATCGCCCTGCGCAGGATGACCGACGTGCACGGCCAGCCCTTCCGGATCGTAGAGTTGCCCCTGCCCGCCGATCATCTGGAGGGGGCCGAGGGCCGGTTGCCCCCCACCTACGCGAATTTCTACATCGGCAACGGCTTCGTGGTCGTGCCGCAGTACGGCGATCCGAACGACGCCCCTGCGCTGGAGATCCTGACGCCGCTGTTCCCGGGCCGCGAGGTCATCGGCGTGAGCAGCCGCGCGATCATCGAGGGCGGCGGGTCGTTCCACTGCGTCACGCAGCAGCAGCCGGACGGGACGGTGTGGAGTGGGGATTGAGCCCAGCCGTGGATGATCCCGTGAGCCCCTTCCGGCCGCTGCCGCAGGATCACCCGGACTGCATCGTGGAGTGCCGGGCCTGCAAGTGGCGCTGGACGGTCTACCAGCAGCAGATCGGCCTGCCCCTGCGCTGTCCGGTGTGCGGATCGGCCGACCGGCAGGTATACGTGGGAACCATGGGTGTCGGTTCCGGGCGGCAGGTGGCCTTCAGCAGCTTCCGAATTCTGCTTGACGACCGGCGCGTCCTGACGATGATCGAGACGTGGCTGACGCTGCGGCACGTCGGCGGGGAGCAGTTCGTGGACGCGGCAGATCGGAACGTGCCTCTGGCCGACATCCACCACGCCATCCAGGGTCGGGCGGAATGGCAGGGGGCGCTGTACAACGTCTACATGAATCGCGTGCGGTAGGGTCGGACGTCCCGTGTCACAGTGACCGCATGACCGACCTCGACCTGGGCGGTGGCTACACCCTGCGCCCGATCCCCGTGGCGGAGTACCGCGCCGCGTGTGCCCGTCTGGAGGGGCAGATCTTCGGCGGGAACTGGCTGTACGACTTCGGCCCACCGACCAGGGTTCCGGTGCCGCTGGGCGAGACCTTCAGCTGGGGGCTCTTCCATGCCGATGAGCTGATCGGCTGGCAGTTCTCGCACCAGACGGACGAACGCACGGTCTCCATGGCCGACACCGGCGTCCTGCCCGGGCACCAGGGCCGGGGCCTGTACACCCGGATGCTGCCGCACGTGCTGGACACCTTCCGCGCGGCCGGATACACGCTGGTCACCAGCCACCACCGCGCCACCAACAACCGCGTGATCATTCCCAAGCTGCGGGCCGGATTTCTGGTGCAGGGCCTGAACCTGTACGAGGGCGGCCTGAACGTCGCGCTGACCCTGAGTCTGGACAGCGCATACCGGGACGCGATGCACGTCCGCAGCGGCTTCCAGCAGGCGCATGGCGAGGCCGCCCGGCGGCTGGGGGTGTCTCCCCTGCCCCGTCCGGATGCGCCGCCCCCGCCCGGACTGGCGCTGCCGGACGACGCCGGGCCGGGCACCGACCTGGGGAGCGGCTACGCACTGCACGCCGTCCCGGACGCGACGTACCGCCACATCTACGCGCAGCTGGAGGCCGCCGTGTACGACACGGTCTCCTTCGACTGGCCGCACCCCGCGCCCCTGCCCCCGCTGGCCGCGCCGCAGTACACGTGGCTGGTCGGCCACGCGGGTCAGGTCGTGGGCTGGCACGCCTCGCGGCAGGCGGACACCCGCACGGCGTACATGGCGAACACCGCCCTTCTGCCCGCCCACCGGGGCCAAGGCCTGTACACCCGCCTGCTGCCGGTCGTCCTGGCATTCCTGCGCGATCAGGGCTACGACCTTGTCCGCAGCCGCCACCACGCCACGAACAGCGCCGTGCTGATCCCCAAGCTGCGGGCCGGCTTCCGGCTCCAGGGGCTGGAGGTCGGGGAACACGGCGTCATGGCAGTGCTGATGCTCAGCTTCGACGACCCGTACCGCGAGTACATGGACGTCCGCAGCGGCCTGACCCGCCCTACAGGTGAGGTCGCGCAGCGTCTGGGACTGGACGGCGGCAGCTGAGCGCTACGCGACCCGTTTCGCCGGTCGGTTCCTCGCGCGCTTGATGGTCGCCACGCCGGGATCGCTGCGGAGCACCGTCGTGTACAGGTTCCACCACTCGCGGGCCGTGGCCGGGTCGCGGGTCAGGTTCTCGAAGCGGTAGTACGCGGCCTCGCCACCGGGCAGCACGAAGGTGGGGGTGCCGAACACACCGATCTCACGGGCGGCGTCCTGCTCGGCGCGCAGGGCGTCCCGCAGCGCGGCCTCGTCGTGGCGATCCTGCGCGAACCGGCCCTGGTCGAGGCCAGCGGTCTGCGCGGCGGCCGCGATGGTCTGGTCGTCCAGGGGCTTCTTCTCCTCGTGGTGTGCCCGGAACAGGGCCAGCGCGAAGGCCCACGCGGCCTCCTCGCCCTGGCGGGCGGCCGCGGTCGCGGCCAGGAAGGACCGCAGGCTGGGCGTCTGGTAGGCCATGTACCCTTCACCGTCCGGGGCGTCCAGCGGCTGATCGGCGAGGCTCCAAGTGTGGGTCTTCTGGTTCTGGGCGTGGTTGCCCTCGACCAGGGCGAAGTGGCGCAGGCGGAAGGTCTCGCCCTGATCCCGCAGCACCGCGGCCAGTTCCACCCCACGCCACGCGTAGGGGCACAGGAAGTCGATGAAGACATCGGTGTGGTCAGACATCTGCGGAGTGTAGGCCCCCGGGTACCGCTGCACAGGGCCACTTCATCCATTCCGCCGCCGTCCGCAGACTGTCGCGTCCGCTTGACGCTGCGTCACGTCAGGGCTACGCTCCAGGCATGTCCAGCCCAGATCCAGCGTGGCACTCGCACGTGCGCGAGCGGCGCGAGGCCGTGAACCGCCGGGCCGTGGACGTGGCGCGGCTGACCGGCATCACGCGGCAGGCGCTGCATGCCATCGAATCCGGCAGTACGGTGCCCGGCACCCTGACGGCCCTGCGGCTGGCGCAGGTGCTGGGCTGCACGGTCGAGGCGCTGTTCACGCTGTCCGAGACCCCGACCATGCTGGAGGCGGCTCCTGTTGGCCCTGTCCTGCCCGGGGGCCGGGTGCAGCTGGCCGACGTGGACGGGCAGCTGCTGGCCTTCGCGCTGGCCGGCGCGTCCCTGACCGAGACCGCCGACGGCCAGGTGCAGGGACGCGCCGGGGGCCACGTGAACGTGGTGCCGTTCGGCCCGGCGGCAGACGCGCTGGACGTGGCCCGCCGCACCGCCGTGGTCGCCGGCTGTGATCCGTCGCTGGGCCTGCTGGCCGCCCACGTCGCGCGGCTGGGGGGGCCCGGGCGCGTGCAGATGCATGACCTCTCCAGCATCGACGCCCTGCGGGCCGTGGCGCGGGGCGAGGCGCACGCGGCGGGGATCCACCTGTGGGACGCCGGGAGTGGCGTATCGAACCTGCCCTTCGTGGAACGCGAGTGGCCGGGCCGCCCCGCGCAGCTGTACACCCTGTGGTCGTGGGAGCAGGGCCTGATCGTGGCGCGGGGCAATCCGCACGGCATCACTGGCCCGGCCGACCTGACGCGCCCGGAACTGCGCCTCGTGAACCGGGAGGCCGGGGCGGGCAGCCGCCTGCTGCTCGATGCGTGGCTCGACGGCGTGGGCATGACACGCCGCGCCCGCCGCCACCTGAACGGCTACGCGGACGAGGCGACCACGCCGCTGGACGCCGCCGGCCGGGTCGCGGCCGGGACGGCGGACGTGGCTCCCGGCCCGCGCTCGGCGGCGCTGGCACTGGGCCTGGAGTTCGTGCCCGTGCAGGTCGAGCGCTTCGATCTGGTCGTGCCGGCGGAACACGCGGCGCACCCCGGCATCGTGGCACTGCTCGCCGCCGTCGCGCGGCCCGGCTTCCGCGCCGAACTCCAGGCGCTGGGCGGCTACGACCCCACGCACGCCGGCGAGGTCTGGGCCTCCCTTCCCTCACCCCCGAGGTCACCATGAGACGACTCCTGCTCCTGTCCGCGCTGCTGACCGGCACGGCCCACGCGGCCTCCCTGACCGTCCTGGCCGCGTCCTCCCTGACCGACGCCTTCACCGAGATCGGCCGGGCCTTCGATGCCCGAACCGGCACCACCACCACCTTCAGCTTCGCCGGGTCACAGGCGCTGCGGGCCCAGCTCGAACAGGGGGTGCGGGCCGACGTGTACGCCAGCGCGAATGCCACGCAGTTCGATCCGCTGGTGAAGTCCGGGCTGGTCAGTGCCGGGCAGCCCTTTGTCCGCAACCGGCTGGCGATCATCGCGCCCGCCGGCAGCACGAAGGTCACGACCCTGGCCGACCTGGGCAAGGGTGGCGTGAAACTCGTCCTGGCCGACAGGGCCGTGCCGGTCGGCGACTACTCGCGCCGGATGCTGGCCGCCATCGACGCCAGCGGCACCTACGGCCGGGACTTCTCGGCGCGGGCGCTGAAGAATGTCGTCAGCGAGGAGCCGAACGTGCGTCAGGTCGCGCTGAAGGTCTCGCTGGGCGAGGCGGACGCCGCCGTCGTATACGCCACCGACGTCACGCCGTCCCTGAAATCGAGGGTGCGCGTGATCGCCCTGCCCACCCGCTTCAACCAGAGTGCCCGCTATCCCATCGGCACCGTGAAGGGCAGTGCCCAGCCGGCCACCGCCGACGCTTTCGTGAAATACGTGCTGTCGCCGGCAGGGCAGGCGATCCTCCGCAAGTGGGGCTTCCAGGCCCCTTGACCCGCCCCGCCCGTCCCCCCGCCCTCCCCGTGGCCCTGAGCCTCGTGCTGGTCGCGTTCCTGCTGCTGCCCACGCTGGCGCTGCTGGTGCGCGGCGTGAACGCCGACTTCCTGCCGCTGCTGGGGGGCGCGGTCGTGCAGGACGCCCTGCGGGTCAGCCTGCTCACCACGGGCTGCACGCTGCTGCTCACGGTCGTGTTCGTCACACCGGTCGCGTGGCTGCTGGCCCGCTTCGACTTTCCCGGCAAGGCGGTGCTGGACACGCTGCTCGACCTGCCGATCGTGCTGCCGCCAGTCGTGGCGGGCGTGGGCCTGCTGTTCGCCTTCGGGCGCAACGGGTTGCTGGGGCCGCCGCTGGAACTCGCGGGCATCACGCTGGCGTTCTCGCCGGCAGCGGTGGTGCTGGCACAGATGTTCACGTCCGCGCCCTTCTACCTGCGGGCCGCCAAATCAGGCTTTCAGGCCGTCGACCCGGAGGTTGAGGCCGCCGCCCGCACCGATGGCGCGGGCCGCTGGGCCGTGTTCCGCCATGTCACGTGGCCCCTGGCCGCCACGTTTCTGCTCGAAGGGCTGGTGCTCACGTGGGCCCGCGCCCTGGGCGAGTTCGGCGCGACCATCCTGTTCGCGGGATCGCTCCAGGGCACGACCCGCACCGTCACCCTCGCCATCTACGCTGCCATGGAGTCCGACCTCGCGCCCGCACTGGCCCTCTCGGCGGTCATGGTCATCGTGGCGTTCAGCCTGCTGCTGGTGGTGCGGGTGATCGCAGCCCGGCGGCTGGCCTGAAGACATGCTGGCCTTATACGGGATGGCTCTGATTCCCGAACATCCGGGACAGCGCCGGATGCTCGTCCATCGCCGCAATCCCGTACGTGTTGCTACTCGCTCTGCTCGGATGATGCTCGCGCATCATCGCAATTTCGTATCACACCAGCCGCATCCCCTCGACGGCTTCCACCTCGGCCACCGCGCCCGCCACCAGTACGGCGTCGCCAGCCTGTAAGACCTCGCCGGGGCGGCCCACCACGGGCTGACCGCCGCGCCACACGGCCACCACCAGCGCCCCCGTCTCGCGGCCCAGGTCAGCCACCGTGCAGCCCACCAGGGCGTCCGGCACGCCGATCTCGCGCACGGCGAAGTGTTCGCTGGTCACGTCGCCGCTCAGCAGGCGGCTCAAACGGGGCGCGAGCATCATCGCCGCGATGCGGTTGCCGCTCAGCTGGTAGGGGTTCACGACCTCGTCGGCCCCCGCCCGGCGCATCTTGCGGGCTGCCGACTCGTCGCTGGCCCGCGCGATCACCCGCATCCCCGGATTCAGGCCCCTGGCCGACAGCACCACGTACAGGTTGCTGGGGTCAGAGTTGATCACGCTCACCAACGACTCGGCCCGCTCGGCCCCCGCCCGGCGCAGCACGTCCTCGTCGGTCGCGTCGCCCACCAGCGTGTGAATGCCCTGGGCCTCGGCCCATGCCAGGTGCTCGGGCCGGTGGTCGATCACCACCACCTCGCGCCGCGCCGCCCGCAGGGCCATGCACACGGCCTCGCCCACCTGGCCGTACCCGCACACCACCGTATGTCCCTTCAGGTGTATCAACTTCCGCTCCTTCCGGCGCTGCACCGAGGCCGGGTCGGTCAGGCCGCGCACCACCGTCTCGGCCAGCAGGGTGAGCAGGTACAGCATCAGGCCGATGCCCACCAGCATGAGCAGCGTGCTGAACACCTTGCCGTCCGTGTGCAGCGGCCCCGGCGAACCGTAGCCCACGGTCGTCAGGGTCATCACGGTCATGAACATGCAGTCCAGCCAGCTCCAGCCCTCCAGCACGCGGTAGCCCACCGTCCCCACGCCGACCAGCCCCGCGATCAGGGCCAGCAGCGTGTACAGGCGACGGCGATCCATGTGGGGTCAGTGTAGAGGGGTAGACACCACGGTCAGCGGGCGACGTTCTGCAGGAACGTAGACAGTCCCAGACCGCCCATCCCCAGGAGCACCAGCCCGAACAGCAGCAGAGGGAGATCGTGCCACGACGGTGGCCGGGCCTCTGAGCGCAGAATCCCCTCGGGCTGTCCGGGCCTCTTCGGGCCACCAGGGGCGACCCGCACCGGCAGGAGCATCCCCAGGGTGACCCGACGCTGAGCCTCCTCCAGAATCAGCGAGTCGCCAACGGCGTACACGTCCTTCAGGCGCAGTCTGGGCGGCCTGGTTATTTGAATATCACGCAGCTCCTTCACCACGACGCGAACCTGGCGATCGGGCAATTGAAGGAGGACAGCGCAGGCCCCCTGGGCAGGCAGCCCCAGCCACCACCAAGCGGTCACTCCCTGGGTCAGTTCATGGCCGATCACCGTCCCCTCGACCAGCGGCCACAGGTCGGGGCGGGCACGACGATCCAGCAGTGGGTAGAGGGTGATCCAGCACATCGCCGCGCCACCCAGCAGACACAGGACCCCCATCACGCCGAAGTACACGTGATTGAGCCATCCGATCGCCGCTGCACTCACACCTGGCAGACACATCTGTAACGCGAGAAAGAGCAGCAGCAGAGCCGGCACCCGTACATCCTGCACCAGCCGCTTCGTGTCCAGGCTCACGGTTTCAGTGTAGATGGGTCAGTCGCGGGACATCACCCGAATCTGCCCAATACCCCCGGCGACGTGTGGCCTTCTCAACCCTTCCCCGCCAGCTTCTCCACCACGTAGGCCTTGAGCCGATCCACGTCGTTCGGGAGCACGTCGAAGTGCTTCTCCAGGCCCTCGATGCCCTCGAAGCGCTCCGGGCGCTCCGGCACGCGGCCCACGGCTTCCTGCACGGTCTCCTCGAATTTGGCGGGCAGGGCGGTCTCCAGGCAGACCATCGGAACGCCGGGGCGCTGGTGGCGCTCACCGATCAGGACGCCGTCGGCGGTGTGCGGGTCGATCAGGCGGCCGTACTGCTGGTCTATGCGGCGGATGGTCTCCAGGCGGTCGGCGTGGGTGCTGCGCCCGGAGGTCAGGCCGCTGGCCTTCACGGCGTCCCAGTGGGCACTGCCGCGCAGGTCGACGGGGCGACCTTCCCCGACCTCGCCCCACCACCCGTGGGTCTGCGGGGCATCGCTGCCGGTGATCACGTACAGGTAGCGCTCGAAGTTGCTGGCCTTGCCGATGTCCATGCTGGGGCTGGAGGTCGCCGCGACCTGGGCTGCCGGGCGCACGTGGTACACGCCGGTGCTGAAGAACTCGTTCAGGACGTCGTTCTCGTTCGTGGCGACCAGCAGCCGCCCGATCGGCAGGCCCATGCGCTTGGCCAGGAACCCCGCGAACACGTTGCCGAAATTGCCCGACGGCACGCTGAAATCCGCCTCTGCGCCCGGCGCGAGGTTCAGGGCGAAATACGCCTTGAAGTAGTACACGGCCTGCGCCAGCACCCGCGCCCAGTTGATCGAGTTCACGGCCCCGATGTCGTGGCGGGCCTTGAAGTCGGCGTCGGCGTTCACGGCCTTCACGAGATCCTGGCAGTCGTCGAAGACCCCTTCCAGGGCAATGTTGAAGATATTCGGCTCGTCCAGCGAGAACATCTGCGCCTGCTGGAAGGCACTCATGCGGCCATGCGGCGAGAGCATGAAGACGTTCACGCGGGCCTTGCCCAGCATGGCGTACTCGGCGGCGCTGCCGGTGTCGCCGCTGGTGGCTCCCAGAATGTTCACGCGCTCGTCGCGGCGCTCCAGCACGTACTCGAAGGCGTGCCCTAGGAACTGCATGGCGATGTCCTTGAAGGCCAGCGACGGCCCGTTCGACAGTTCCAGCAGGTGCAGCCCGGACGTGCCCAGCGGCGTGAGCGGCGTGATGTCCTTGCTGTGAAAGACCTCCGGGGCGTACGTGGCGTGCAGCAGCCGCTTCAGGTCGGCCTCGGGGATGTCGTCGATGAAGGGGCGCATGACGCGGTACGCGAGGTCGGGATACGGCAGGCCGCGCAGCGCTTCGAGATCCGCCGGGCTGAAGGTGGGAATGGCCTCGGGCATGGCCAGGCCGCCGTCCGGGGCCAGTCCCGAGAGCAGGACATCCGAGAAGCGGCCCAGATCCGCCGTACCGCGCGTGGAAACGTACTTCATGGCTGTTCTCCTCCAAGGCACCACGCCGGGCGGGTGCCGTCAGTGCGGCCACTCTAGCGAGTCGCGCCGGGGGCGACCCGCGCGGGGGCTAGGGCACCCGGCCACCGTGGATCGGGGACATTCCCGCCCGCCGACCGGCGGTAGCGTCATGGGATGACCGCCGCGCTGCCCCTGCCCACCCCGGACACCGCTGCGGCGGACTTCCTGGCGCAGTTCCACGCCGAGACCGGGCGGCCGGGCCTGGGGGCCCGGCTGGCCCACGTGGCGGCCCACGGCTTCACGCCCACGCCAGAGGAACTGGCCTTTGCGGCTCGGGTGGCGTGGCGCAACTCCACGCGCTGTGTGGGCCGCCTGCCGTGGCGGGCGCTGGAGGTGCGCGACCTGCGGCACGTGACCGAACCGGCCGAGGTGTTCGCCCGGCTGCTGGAGCACCTGCGGGACGCCTTTGGTGGCGGCGCGATCCGCCCCCTGATCAGCGTGTTCGCGCCGGACGTGCGCGTGCTGAACCCGCAGCTTATCCGCTACGCCGGGTACCGGAGCGCAGACGGCACCGTGACCGGCGATCCGGCCAATGTGGCGCTCACGGACTATCTGCGCTCGCTCGGGTGGGGCGGGGGGCCGGGGACGGCGTTCGATGTGCTGCCGCTGGCGATCCAGTCCGGGCGGCGCGTGGAACTGTTCACACTGCCCACCGACGCCGTGCAGGAGGTGCCCATCTCGCACCCGGAGTGTCCGGGGATCGGTGACCTGGGCGTGAAATGGCACGCGCTGCCGGTGATCAGCGACATGGCGCTGAACGTGGGCGGCGTACGGCTGGCGTGTGCGTTCAACGGCTGGTACGTGCAGACCGAGATCGCGGCGCGGAATCTGGCCGACGACGACCGCTACGACCTGCTGCCCCGCGTGGCGGCGGCGCTGGGCCTGGACACCCGCCGCGAGCGGACGCTGTGGCGCGACCGGGCGCTGGTCGAGCTGAACGTGGCGGTGCTGGAGTCCTTCGCGGCAGCCGGCGTGAAGATCGTCGATCACCACACGGTCTCGCGGCAGTTCACGCGCTTCGAAACACATGAGACCCGCGCCGGGCGAGAGGTGCGCGGCCGCTGGTCGTGGCTGATTCCGCCGGTGTCGCCCGCCACCACGCCCGTGTGGCACCGGGGCTACGACGACCGCGAACTCGCGCCGAACTTCGAGCGGCTGCCGGCCCCGTGGGATGCTCCGGTGCGGCCGGGTGGTTGCCCGTTCCATTAATTCAGCTCAGGTGTCACCTTGACCGGAATGTCAACGCTGTCACAGACGCTCGATCCGGCATCTTCATAAGGGGTCGTGCCTTTATCTTCGGCGCCCCGGCCGATCACCCGATCCCAGATGAACATGGACGCCGCCGACCTCAAATCCGATGTCCTGGAGGACAAAACTCGACCCTGGCGTCATGGCCGTTACGGACTTCATGAAGCGTGTATTCCGGGACGGTCAGGAACCGGTTCCTGACCGTCACACGGCTGTAAGAGGGTCTGCGGCAACATCAAAGCCTCGCTGGAGAACATCAGGCGGGAAGAAGCGATGAAGCGTTGTCCTGTATTCGGGCACCTGGGACGCGTGGAGCTAGTGGTGCGACCGGCTTTTCGACTGCCTGACCGTCTGCCCCGTGCAGGTGGTTCGGCCCATACTCTGCGGCCCCGGCTGCAAGAGGAGTTCCCAGATGCACAGACACGCTTCGGCGGCCCCTGTTCCCCCAGATCCACTCCCGAGCTGCCCCGCCCTGACCGGCGAGTGGCGCCACGCCCGAGTGCAGTGAGCCCGTGCGCGTGACCTGACCGTTCCGGTCAGCGTTACCCCGGCCCCGCCGCGCCTCCCGTTCCGGACAGCTCCGTCCGCCGGCCGCGCCGCTGCCTCCCGTTCCATCCCCAGGCTCAGCCCGGTGTCGCCCGACGCCCGGCCGGCCCGAGTGCCTGTTCACACCGACCACCCCCGCGCCTCTGGTAGCCGCGTGGTTCGGGCCGTGACGTGTTCCCACCACTCCCGGAGTCCCCCATGAAAGCGTTCCTCCTCTCTGCTCTGATCATCGGCCTCGCCACCAGCTGCGGCAGCACCCAGTCGCCCTCGCCCCGGATGGACGGCCAGACCGTCCATGCCGCCGGGCACGCCGACACCCAGGCCCCCACGGTGACCATGGTGATGTTCCCGCAGACCCTGCGCGAGGCGGGCAACGTGTTCTTCCAGCTGTCCACCCGTGACAACACGGACGTGGCCCAGGTGGTCATGACCATCGACGGGAAGGCCTTCGTGCAGGACCAGACCGCCCACAACTCCTACGCCAAGTACTTCACCGCGCTCGACAACGGCTCCCACACCGTGGCCGTGCAGGTCTCGGACGGTGCGGGCAATGTCACGGAATACACGCAGGACTTTCAGGTGAGCATCGGCGAGTAGGCCGGTGGGACGCCCCCCGGCACCCCCGCCCCATCAAACGCCCGTTTGGTTCGCTGCCCTCCCGCTGCTACGCTGGGGGGCAGTTCCCTGTATGGGCCGCCGCGCCCACCCCTGCCCCGTGATGCCGATGATGCCGCGCCCCGCGCCCAGCCCACCGCGCCGCCTGCTGAACCAGCGGCGGGCACCCTGACGCGCCGTCCGGAGACCCGCCCCCCCGCGATCCCGACCCCGCTGCACAGGAGCCCCCATGACCCAGCCCACCTCCAGCCCCCATGACTCCGGCCTCCGCGACCCCAGTCCGCGTGAGTCCGCCGATACGGCCTCTGCCCACGACGCCGCCAGAGCCGCCTACGAGACCGCCCAGGCCGCCGAGGACATGTTCCAGATCGTCGCGCCCGACGGCACGGTGGCCCGGCCCGAGCTGCTGCCCGAGCCGGAGATCCGACTGGAGCTGTACCGGCAGATGCGCCGTGCGCGGCACTTCGACGAGCGCGGCTGGGTGCTGTACCGCCAGGGCCGCCTGGGCGTGTTTCCGCCCTTCGGCGGGATGGAGGCCAGCCAGGTCGGCACGGCGGCGGCGCTGACCAAGGACGACTGGCTGTTCCCCACCTACCGCGACACCGGCGCGGCCCTGACGCTGGGCCTGCCGATCGCGCGGGCCCTCGCGTACTGGCGCACGTCCCCCCACGGGTGGCACATGCCGGACGACCTGAAGGTGCTGCCCTTCTACATCCCCATCGCCACGCAGTACCCGCACGCGGTGGGCGCGGCCCTGGCCGAGAAGCGCAAGGGAACGCGCAACATCGCCATGGCCTTCATCGGCGACGGCGGCAGCAGCGAGGGCGACTTCCACGAGGCACTGAACTTCGCCGGCGCCCTGGATGCGCCGTGCGTGTTCATCCTCCAGAACAACGGCTGGGCGATCTCGGTGCCGACCCGCGCCCAGACCCGCGCCACCAACCTGTCCCGCCGCGCCGAGGGCTACGGGATTCCGGGCGTGCGGGTGGACGGCAACGACGCCCTGGCGACGTACCACGTCACAGCAGAGGCCGTGGAGCGGGCCCGCAGCGGCGGCGGCCCCACCCTGATCGAGACCGTGACGTACCGCGTGAAGCCGCACACCGTGGCCGACGATCCCAGCCGCTACCGCACCGACGCCGACAGCGCCGGCTGGGACGCCAAAGATCCGGTGCTGCGCCTGCGGACGCACCTGCTGCAAGCGGGCCTGTTGACCGAGGAGTCCGAGGCCGCCCTGCTGGCCGGGATCGCCGCCGAGTTCGAGGCCGCTCTGACCGAGGCCGACAGCTACCCGGATCCGACGCCCGAGGAGATCCTGGATCACGTGTTCGCCGAGCCCACGCCGCAGCTCAGGAAGCAGCGCGAGCAGATCATCCTGGAGGCCAGCCAGTGACCGCCACCGAGACCGGCACGCGCACCATGACCATGGTCGCTGCGATCAACGACGCGCTGGACGTGGCCCTGGGTGCCGACGACACGGTGCACATCTTCGGCGAGGACGTGGGCCTGATGGGCGGCGTGTTCCGCGCCACCGACGGCCTCCAGGCGAAGTACGGCCCGGAGCGCGTGTTTGACACTCCCCTGGCCGAGGCAGGCATCGTGGGCATGGGCATCGGCATGGGGCTGGCGGGCCTGAAGCCCGTGGCCGAGATCCAGTTCGCGGGCTTCCTGTACCCGGCACTGGATCAGGTGCTGTCACACCTGGGCCGCTACCGGCACCGCACGCGCAGCCGCCACCACCTGCCCATGGTGATCCGGGCGCCCTACGGCGGCGGCGTCCACACCCCCGAGCAGCACGCCGACAGCCCGGAGGCCATCCTGGCGCACGTGCCCGGCGTGAAGGTCGTGATCCCCAGCACGCCCGCCGATGCCCGGGGCCTGCTGCTGTCCGCCATCGACGACCCCGATCCGGTGTTCTTCTTCGAGGCGATCAAGCTCTACCGCAGTGTGAAGGGCGAGGTGCCCACCGGGGACGTGCGCGTGCCCCTGGGCCGGGCGCGGATCGTCACGCCGGGCGACGACGTGACCGTCATCTGCTACGGCGGCATGGTCGAGGTCGTCCAGAAGGCCGCCGACGCCGCGAAGGCGGCCGGGATCGGCGTGGAGGTCATCGACCTGCGCACCCTGGTGCCCATGGACACCGAGACCGTGCTGGAGAGCGTGCAGAAGACCGGCCGCGTGGTCGTGGTCACCGAGGCCCCCCGCACCGCCGGCTTCCACAGCGAGATCAGCGCCGTGATTGCCGAGGAGGCCATCGAACACCTGCGCGCCCCGATCCTGCGCGTGACCGGCTATGACGCGCCGTATCCGCCCTTCACGGCGGTCGAGGACGTGTACCGCCCCAGTCCGGTGCGCGTGGCGCGGGCGATCCGGCAGGTCATGGGGTACTGAGGGGGATTCCGATGGCATCGGTTCGGAGAACCGGTGCCATCCGACCAGAGGGAGCAGGAACAGCAGACTGGCTTCGCGGCGTGGAGCCACCACCGGTGTCTTCCCGGTGGTGGTGGAATAGAGCGGAGTCAGTCTGAGAGAGCTGAGGGCAGAGGGCATAAAACCCCGACTGGGACACGTTTCCGGCTCAGGGGCAGATCATGAAGGAGGGGGATGCTGAGAGGATGCGTGTTCCTGCTCTGCTCCTCACGGCCGGCCTGCTGGTCGGCGCGGCGGCGTTCGGTGTGACGCGGTTCCAGGCGAACCGGGCCGTGCCTGGAACCGCCGTGCTGGCGGACGTACAGGCGTCCAGCACCACTCCCCTGTCCGACGCCGCGCCGCTGGAACCGGTCACGGTGGCAGCCGCGCCCACCGAGGACACCGCGCCCGCCGTCACCCTGATGCCGGAGCCGGAGGCCGAACCGGTGGCAACACCCGAGCCGGAACCGGCCACGGTGGAGCCGCCCCAGGTCAGCACGCCGGCACCGCTGCCCGCACAGGCCAGCGTCCCCGACATCCGGCACGAGTACCAGCGGCTGAACAACTGCGGCCCGGTGACGATCGGCATGGCGCTGAACCGCTGGGGCTCGACCCTGACGCAGTACGACATCGCCCCGAAGCTCAAGCCGTCGAAGGGCGACGTGAACGTCTCGCCGGATGAACTCGCCGCGTATGCCCGCTCGCAGGGCATGGACGTGCATCTGGCACGGGGCGGCGACCGGGCCATGCTGCGCGGCCTGCTGGCCGCCGGCTTCCCGGTGATCGTCGAGACGTGGTTCATCACACACGACTCGGGCGGCATGGGGCACTACCGCCTGCTGACCGGCTACGACGACAGCGCCCAGCAGTTCAGCGCCCTGGACTCGTACTTGGGGCCGCTGAAGATGGGCTACGCGAAGTTCGACGACCTGTGGCGGGCCTTCGGGCGCACCTTCCTGGTGGTGACCCCGCCCGAGAAGACCGCGCAGATGCGTGAGCTGCTGGGCACGCGGGCCGACCCGGCCGCCGCGAAGGCCGAGACCCTGCGCGTGGCCGAGGCCGAGGCCACACGCCTTGGCGACGCGCTGTCGTACCTGAACCTCGGGCAGGCGCGGCTGGAACTGGGGGACGCTCCCGGCGCGGCGCAGGCCTTCGATCAGGCACGGGCGGCACGGCCGGATCTGTCGCTTGACCCGACCCGCCCCGGCTGGGTGCAGGGCGGTCTGGCGTGGCGTGCCCTGTGGTACGAATTCGGCCCCATGGAGGCCTACACCCGCACCGGCCAGTACGGCAAGGTGCTGCAACTCACCGGCGCGGTGCTGCGCTCGGTGCCCACCCACGAGGAGGCGCAGTACTGGCGGGCCCGCGCCCTGGCCGGCCTGGGCCGCACCGCCGAGGCGAGGGCTGCCTACCGCGAGGCGCTGCGCCTGCGCCCCGACTTCGCGCAGGCCAGGAGCGATCTGAACCGGCTCTAGCAGGCGCTATGTGGCAGATTCCTGAACACCTGTTGGTTACTGTGGATGGGTGTGCAACTGTCTGTTCTTCGCCTCAAATGTGCCACTCGCTGAACTCGCCTGGGATGAACACAACCCAGGACTGACGGTCAGCCCCATCACCGCCCGAGAGGAGGCCGCTCGGACGGCTCTCAGCCAGCCTCACGTGTATGCGGTTGGCACCCACATGGGCTGCGGGTGCCCGTTTGCCTTCGAGCCCGACTGGAACCAGCCGACCGCCGCCGACCTCGCCGAATTCCAGGATAACCGCCCGAATTTTGTTCAGCTCAACGAATACTTGGAGGTGGCGCTCCGTGCTGGCGCTTCAGTCGAACTGTACAACGCCTGGGATTTCTGGCTAGAACCTTTGGATCGGAATGACCTCGGAGCGAGTGACCTGATGGCCGAACACTTCGTCTTTCAAGATAGGCAACATTACACGTTGGTCAGCGGTTGAACCGAATCCAATGGGTTGTAAAAACGCCCGCCTGACCACTCGGTTCAGGCGGGCGCTTCGGTTCGCGCTTACTTCTTCGGCGCGTCGATGGTCTTGGCCGCGTTGGCGCGGGCCACCTGCCGCGAGGGGGCCTTCTCGACCTTCACCCCGATGGTCGCGGTCTCCCGCTCGACCTGCTTGTTGATGATCACCTGCTGCACGATCCCGATCAGGGTGGACAGGATGATGTAGATGGTCACGCCCGCCGGGAAGGTCAGCGCGAAGTACAGGAAGATGATGTAGATCATGGCCTGCTGCCGGAACATGTCCGGGTTCTTGCGCGTCATGACGTACAGCTGCCCGACGTTCACGATCAGGTAGATCACGGCCAGGATGTAGAAGGGATCGGGCACGGCGAGATCCGGCAGCCACAGGAAGCCCGAGTCGAACTCGAAGTTCCGGATGGTCGACCACAGCGCGATCAGCACCGGGAAGGGAATGAACGTCGAGAAGCACCCGGCCGGGTTGAAGTTGTAGTCGCGGTACAGCTGCGCCATCTCGGCCTGCATGGCCCGCTGCGAGTCCATGTCCTTGCGTTCCTTGTACTTCTCCTGGATCTCCTTGATCTTCGGCTGCATGACCTGCATGCGCGCGGTGGTTCGCCCCTGCGCCTGCATCAGCGGCCACATGACCGCCCGCAGCAGCACGGTCAGCACGACCAGCACCAGCCCCCAGTTGCCGATGGCCTTGTACAGCGTCTCCATGAGCTTGACGATGTACAGGCTGATGTCCCCGAAGAAGTTCGGCTTGAACAGACCCGGCAGCGTGGTGTAACCGCTCTGGTACAGGTGGATCAGTTCGTTCTTGCCGCCGTAGATCTCCAGGTTGCTGCTGGCCGGTACCGATGCGCTGATCAGGCCCTGGGCGCCGCCGGTCAGGGTGGCGCTGATGGCCTGTCCGGCGGCCGGAGCCGCGCTGGCGGGCGTGGCCGCGCTGCCCGCCGTGCCCGTCTGCGGGCGGATGATCAGCGCGTGCGCGACCTGGCTGGGGTTTTCCTGCAACGCCGCGTACTGGATGTTCTCCACGGTCAGGGTGGCGGTGCCCTGTGCGGTGGCAGGCTGGGTGCCCCCCACGCTGTAACCCTGCACACGCGGGTTGTCGGCCTTGCCCAGACCGGGGAACAGGATGTTCACGCGCTCAGGGCCGCCTGTGATTTCGGTCTTCAGGTCGATCTTGAAGCTGCGGGGATGCAGGGTCACGGTCTTGGTGACCGTCGCGCCGCCCTGCGTGTAGCGGAACACGGCATCCTGCCGGTTGGCGGCGACATCGGTCGTGAGGCCCGTGGGAGCCGAGGTCTGCGCCGGCTGGGCCGGATTAAGGCCCTCGGCCTGCACGGCCAGCGCCTTGCGGCCCGCGACCATGTTCACGATGCCCTTCTGGTCTTTCAGGGCACTGAAATCCCACGTGCCGTCACCGCGCCGCTTGATGTACGGCGTGCCGGCGTAGCCCTTGACGTACCAGCCGATCACCTCGCCGCGCGTGTTGAAGACCACATCCTGCAGGTTGCTGGTCGCGATGTACTCGTCGCCGGGGGTGCCGTCGAAGTCGGCGGTGATCCACTCGGGTGTGATGGCCTTGCCGAAGGTGGGCAGGGGGCCGGTGGTGCCGCAGCCCGTCAGGAGCAGGGCGGCGGCCACGGCCGTCAGGGAAAGCAGGTGTCTTGTTTTCATGGAGTTCTCTTTGTGGGAACAGCGGGAAAGGTCTCGGGGACGGGATCGAAGCCGCCGGGCACCAGGGGGTTGCAGCGCAGGATGCGCCACGTGGCAAGCCAGCTGCCCCGCAGCGCACCGTGCCGCTCGATGGCCTGGGCAGCATACTCCGAGCACGTGGGCGTGAACCGGCACGTGGGCGCAGGCTTGCGCGGCGATACCGACCGCTGATAGTGCCGGACGACCCGGATCAGACCACGCGACGCAAGGCTCATTCCCGGCCTCCGGCTGGGGTGGGATCTGGGGTCACAGGGGCAGATACGGCCCGCGTTCCGCCGGAGTTCCCGCCCCGCCCCCTCACACGGCCCGGTGCCCGGGCCAGGGCACGGATCAGGGCGGCCTGCACCTGGGCGAACTCTGCCGTGAGTACCGCCGGGTTCGGCAGCAGGATCGCCCGGCACGGCGGCAGGCCGCCCGGCAGGGTGCGCAGCGCCTCGCGCACGCGGCGGCGGGCGCGGTTGCGATCCACCGCCCGTTTCAAGGTCTTCTTGCTGATCACGATCCCGATGATGGCGCGGGGCCGCCACGTCTCACCGTGGCGCGGGCGGTACTCCGCGACGCGCAGCGTGAACAGCGGGTCGCGCACCGCCACGCCGTGCACGCGGACCTTGCGGAACTCCCGGTCGCCCGTCAACGACGCCAGCGCCACCGGACGGCGGGGCCGTTCCTGGGTGGCGCTGGCGGTGGGGGTGTGGGCGATGGCCGGCTCCTGGTCGAGGAGCTTACTCGTCGCTGACGGTCAGCTGGTGACGGCCCTTCGCGCGGCGACGCGCGAGGATGTTGCGGCCGGACTTGGTCTTCATGCGGGCGCGGAAACCGTGGGTCTTGGCCCGCTTGCGGACGTTGGGCTGGTAGGTACGCTTCATCTCTGCTCTCCTTGCTCGCGGCGTGGCGGCCAGTTGGCGGGCCTGCCGACTTCACGCGCGCCCCGTCTCGGGGCAAACTCCGGGAGTGTATCACGGGGGCCGGCGCAGGGCCAAGTGGGGCGAGGGTCGCGTCAGAGGCAACTGCACAGTGTTAGAAGATGCTGACGTTGATAGCGCTGCGTGCGAACCTCTCGCTTCGCGCTCCGCGAGTCCGCCCCTCCGGGGCACCTTCCCTCAAGGGGAGGCAAGAAGAAGGCTGACCGGCACGCCGTTCTTCTGCTCTTTGTTGTTAAAAACGAATGGTCTCCCGAATCGTCCTGCCTCACACCTCGCCGCGAGCTGCCACCGGCCGTCGGGAGGTGGCTCCATCCGTTCGGGGTCGGCCCCTCACTCCTCCTGGTTCGTTCCCAGAGGCTCACTCCCTCATGGGCGGAGCGCACGGGCCTGTCGATGGGGTGGGCATGGCATCGAGGGAGGACATGTCAACGCTTATAAGGACTCCGCCGCGCTGAAAAACTCTCTTGCCCAGCGCAGCGCTACTCCCCTGCCCCGTTGGGGTAGGAGCTGGGGGTGGGGGAGCCCGCCGCAGGCGCACACCATCACACCTCAGATCCCCATGCTGATGTACTTCGTCTCCAGGTACTCGTCCAGGCCCCAGTGCCCGCCCTCGCGGCCCACGCCGCTGTTCTTCATGCCGCCGAAGGGCATCTGCGGCGCGGCGGCGCTGGGGCCGCCGTCGTTGATGCCGACGATGCCGTACTCCAGCGCTTCCGCCACGCGGAAGGCGCGCGACAGGTTGGTGGTGTACGCGTAGGCGGCGAGGCCGTACTCGCTGGCGTTCGCCAGGGCGAGGCCCTCCTCCTCGGTGTCGAACACGACGACCGGGGCGACGGGGCCGAAGGTCTCCTCGCGCAGGATCAGGGAGTCCGGGTGGACGTCCGTGAGCACGGTGGGGTGGAAGTACAGGCCCTCCCTGTGCGTGCCGCCCACCGTGGCGGTCGCGCCGCGGGCGATGGCGTCCTCGACCTGCGCCCGCACCTTGTCCAGGCCCGCCTGCTCGACGACCGGGCCGACGCCCGTGCCGTCCTGCAGCGGATCGCCGAGCACGAGGTCGCCCGTGAGGCGCGTGAGGATCGCGGTGAACTCGGCGGCCACCTCGCGCTGCACGTACACGCGGTTGGTGCTGATGCACGTCTGCCCGGCGTTGCGGAACTTGCTCGCCATGACCTCCCGCGCGGCCTTCTCCAGGTCGGCGTCCGCGAAGATCAGGAAAGGGGCGTGCCCGCCGAGTTCCAGCGACACGCGCTTGATGGTCTTCGCGGCCTGCCCGTACAGCAGGCGGCCCACGGCGGTGCTGCCGGTGAAGGTCAGCTTGCGGACGCGCTCGTCCTCCATGAACGGCGCGCTGAACGCGGGCGCGTCGTTGGTGGGGAGCACCTGCAGGGTGTTCGCGGGGCCGCCGGCCTCCAGCCACAGTTCCGCGAGGTATAGGGCCGTCATGGGGCTCTGCTCGGCGGGCTTGAGGATCATGACGCAGCCGGCCGCGAGCGCGGGCGCGGCCTTGCGCGTGATCATGCCCGCCGGGAAGTTCCACGGCGTGACGGCGTACACGATCCCGACGGGCTCGCTGCTGGTGAAGCCGCGCTTGTGGTCGAAGCGGCTGGGCACGCGTTCTCCGCCGATGCGGCTGGCCTCCTCGGCGCACCACTCGATGAAGCTGGCGGCGTAGTGCACCTCGCCGCGCGTCTCGGTGATCGGCTTGCCCATCTCCAGGGTCATGAGGCGCGCGAGCTGCTCCTTGTGCTCGAACATCAGGTCGTGCCACTTCCGCAGGATCTGGCCGCGCTTGTACGGGTTGACCTTCCGCCAGTCCTTCAGGGCGACCTCGGCGGCGTCGATGGCGCGGCGGGCATCGTCGGCGGTGCAGTCGGCGACCGAACCGATGGGTTCCAGCGTGCCGGGGTGGATGACCTCGAAGGTCTTCGGGGTGGCGTGCCAGCCGCCGTCGAAGTAGGCCTTGGAGCGGGTCACGGGATCGTTCAGCAGGGTGGTCATGGAAGCCTCCGGGGGCGGGAAAGGAGTCGGATCAGGGGGTTCGGGCGGGGTCGGCGCTCAGGTCGGCCACGAGGCCGGCGCGCACCGGGATGTCCGGCCACGACTGGGGGGCAGTGTCGAAGAGGTCGCCCTCCACGATGGTGAGGTCGGCGCGTTGTCCGGGTTCCAGCGTGCCGCGGTCGTTCTCGTCGCCGTGCGCGACCGCGCCGCCGCGCGTGTAGGCCCCGAGGGCCTGGTCGAGCGTGACCGCCTGTCCCGGCACGTACGGTTCGGCCACGGCGGCCGCCAGTCCGGACAGGGGCCGCAGTTCCCGCACGACCGGCCCGTCGCTGGAAAAGGCCACGTCCAGCCCGGCGTCAAACATGGCCCGCAGCGGGAACACCTGCCCGGCCAGCTCGTCCGGCACGTAGCGGTCGTAGTTGGCGCGCAGCTCGTGCAGGAACACCGGCTGCGGCACCGCGATCACGTCGAGTTCCCGCGCGAGCCGCAGGTGCTCGGCGTCCGGCAGGCCGAAGTGCTCGATGCGGTGGCGGGGCCCGCCGGGGTGCTCGCGGGCCAGCCGCGCGTACACGCCGAGCAGCTGTGTCAGGGCCACGTCCCCGATGGCGTGCGCGCCGATGCGGAAGCCCGCCACGTGCGCCTCGCGGGCCAGCTCGTACAGCTCGGCGGTGTCGAAGCGCAGCACGCCGCGCGTGCCCGTGTCCCTGAACGGCACGCTGACCGCGGCGGTCGCGCCGCTCAGGCCGCCGTCCGTGAAGAACTTGACCGAGTCGCAGCGCAGCGTGGGCGAGACGTGCTTCTCCGGCAGGGGGTACGTGGCCGCGCCGCCGTCCGGCCGGCGGATGTACAGGAGATTGACGCGCATGGGCAGGCGGCCCGCCGCGTCCAGCGCGCGGTACGCGGCGTACAGGGGCGGATCGACCGCCGGGTCGGTCGCGGCGGTGAAGCCCAGCGCCCGGAGGTACTCCAGCCCCGCCAGGATCCACGCCTCGAACTGCGCCTGGGTGGGCTCGGGCATCGCGCCGTACACGAGGCCATAAGCAGTCTCGGTGAGGATGCCGCTGTCGTAATCGATCTCGCCGCCGGCCGGGGCGGGCGTGTCCGCGTGGATGCCGGCCCGCTCCAGTGCGGGCGTGTTCACCGCGTGGATGTGCGCGCAGGTGCGCGTGAGCAGCACCGGCCGCCCCGGCGCGAGCCGGTCGAGCAGTTCCCGCGTGGGCGACCCGCCCAGCCGCGCCTCGTTCCACCCGCGCCCCCACAGCCACGCGCCTTCCGGAAGCTGCGCGTGCCGCTCAGCCACCCTCGCCGCGAGGTCGTCCAGCGACGTCGCCTCACGCAGGTCGAGCAGCGTCGTGCGGAGCTGCCCGACCTTCCACACGTGCACGTGTGCGTCCGTGAAGCCCGGGAAGGCGTGTGCCCCACCCAGATCGACGCGGGCCGCGCCGCGGGCGTCCAGTTCATCCAGCGCGCCCGAGGCCACCACGCGCCCGTCACGCACGAGCAGGGCCTCCACCGTCCGGGCGTCCGCCCACGGGTGGATCGGGCCGCCGTGGTACAGCGTGCTCACGGCCGGAATTCCTTATTGCGCCACACGATGCACACCCCGTAGTTCCCGCAGGACTCGTCCTCCAGGTAGTCCGGGATGATGCCCCACACGCCGTACCCGCGCCTGAGCTGCACGCTGAGCACCGGGTCGGCCCGCTCGCCCCGGACGACCTCCATGACGTACTGCTCGATGCTCAGCACATCGGCCACCGCGCCGTAGCCCTTGGGCATGGCCCCGGCGATGTGACCGCGCAGGTTCAGGCGGCGGATCAGGTCGTGCCGCGCGCCGTACAGCAGCGTGGCGAGGCCCTGCCCCCGGCACTTCGGGTGCACGCCGATGTCCGCGCCGTACAGCCACTCGCCGTGCGGGTCGTGCGTGGTGAACAGGTTGTCCCCGGTTTCCTCCAGGTACGGGTGCGCGTAGTGCGCGAAATCCACGTTCATGCGCAGGTCGCTGCTGGAGGCCACGAGTTCACCTGTATGGGCGTCCAGCACGGCCAGCTGCCCCTCCGGGAAGTGCGCTTGGTGCGACCGGAAGTGCCGCTCCGTGGCGATCTCGTCCTCGGAGAGGTCGGGGAAGCACGCGCGCTGCACGGCCTCCAGGGCGGGGGCATCGTCCGCACGGGCCTGTACGACCACGTAGCGGCCGTCGGCACGGGCGGCGAGCACGTCCCGGCCCAGGAAGCTGCGTGCTCCTGTCACGCGGTCACGGCCTCCTTCTCGCGCAGCGCCGCGTATGCCTCGCGCACGGCGTCGGCGACCTCGGTCAGCGCCTCGCGCAGCATGTCCTCGGGGATGTCCAGCGCAGGCAAAAAGCGGATGCAGTTGCTGTACAGGCCCGCGCGGATGAGCAGCACGCCGCGCTTCACGGCCAGCGGCACGGCGTTGGCGATCACGTCCATCCACGGTTCCTTCGTGTGCGTGTCCTTCACGAACTCCACGACCATCATCGCGCCGATCCCGCGGATGTCCCCGATGGGCAGTTCGCCGCGCAGGGGCTCCCACACCTCGCGCACCACGCGCTCCACCGTCTTGGCATGGTCCATGAAGCCCGGTTCGTGCAGCACGTCCAGCACGGCCAGGGCCGCCGCGCACGCCAGGGGACTGCCGCCGTAGGTGCTGCCCACGCCGCCCAGGTGCGGGGCGTCCATGATCTCCGCGCGGCCCGTCACGGCGCTCACCGGCACGCCCGCGCCCAGGCTCTTGGCCGTGATGACCAGATCCGGGATCACGCCCGAGTGCTCGATGGCGTACATCTTCCCGGTGCGGCCGCTGCCGCTCTGGATCTCGTCGGCGATCATCACCGCGCCCGTCCGGTCGCAGATCTCGCGGATCTTGCGCAGGAACTTCGCCGGCGTGGGAATAAAGCCGCCCTCACCCATGACGGGCTCGATCACGATGCACGCCAGGGCGGAGCCGTCGATCTGCGCCACCAGGGCGTTCTCGAGGTTCCAGCAGCACCAGTCGATCCAGCCTTCCGCGTCCATGCCGGCCGGCGGACGGTACGGGTTCGGGAACGGCAGGCGATACACCTCGCTCGCGAACGGCCCGAAGCCCTTCTTGAACAGCCCGTACTTGCTGGTCATGGACATGGTCAGGTTCGTGCGCCCGTGGTACGCGCCCTCGAACACGATGATCCCGGCGCGGCCCGTGTACGCCCGCGCGATCTTGACCGCGTTCTCCACGGCCTCCGCCCCGCCGTTCGCCAGCAGCGTCTTCTTCGGGAAGTCGCCCGGCGTCAGCGCGTTCAGGCGCTCGGCCAGCGCCGGGTACCCCTCGAAGTTCACGACCAGCGCGCCCGGATGCACCGCCTGCGCCACCTGCTCGTGCAGGGCCTGCACGACCCGCGGGTGGTTGTGCCCCACGGCCATCATGCCGATCCCGCACGCCAGGTCGATGAAGGTGTTGCCGTCCACGTCGGTCACGAGCGACCCCTGCGCGGACGCCACCGCCACGGCGTTCGCCTGCCCGAGTCCCCTGGACACGGCGTCGGCGCGGCGTTTCTGGAGGGCAACGGACTGCGGGCCGGGAATGGGCGTGTTCAGCTTGATGTACGGCATGGGGACTCCTTGGGTGGATGAGTTGGAGGAGGGGGACGCTTCGGTTTAACCCCTCAGTCGGCTTCGCCGCCAGCTCCCCTCAAGGGGAGCCAAAGAGCACATCGTTGCCTTCCCTTGAGGTGCCTCGCAGCGGCGGACTCGCAGAGCTGCGCAGCAGAGGGGTCTACGCGACTCAGCCGCCCGCTGCCGCGCGCACCGCGCCCGTGAACTTCTCCAGGCCCTCGCTGAGTTCGTCGTCGGTGACGGTGAGGGGCACGAGGACGCGGATGACGTTGGCGTACATGCCGGCCTTGAGGAGCAGCAGGCCGCGCGTGCGGGCTTCCTCGACGACGCGGGTGGCCAGGTCGGGGTCGGGCTCGCGGCTCACGCGGTCTTTGACGAATTCCAGGGCGATCATGGGGCCCTGGCCGCGCACGTCGCCCACGGCACCGATGTCGCCCTGGAGGGCCGTGAAGGCGTCGTGCAGGCGGGTGCCGACGTGCCGGGCATGTTCCAGCAGCGTGCCGTCCTCGAACAGGTCGAGCACCGCGAGGCCCGCCGCGCACGCCAGGGGGTTCCCGGCATACGTGCCGCCGAGCCCGCCGGTCAGCGGGGCGTCCATGATGTCGGCGCGGCCGGTGACGCCGCTGATGGGCAGGCCCCCGCCGATGCTCTTGGCGAAGGTCAGCAGGTCCGGCTGCACCCCGCTCGCCTCGATGGCCCAGAAGTCGCCGGTGCGGCCCACGCCGCTCTGGATCTCGTCGGCGATGAACACGATGCCGTGCTCGTCGCAGATCTGGCGCAGGGCTTTCAGGAACTCCACCGGGGCGGGCAGGAAGCCGCCCTCGCCCAGGACGGGTTCGAGGATGATCGCGGCCACCCTGGACGCGTCCACGGTCGTGCGGAACAGTTCGCGCAGGCCCTCCAGCGCGGCCTGCACGGTGGTGCCGCGGTACTCGTACGGGAACGGCGCGTGGTACACGTCCGGCGCGAAGGGGCCGAAGTTCTGCGCGTAGTACGCCTTCTTGCCGGTCAGGGTCATGCCCATCAGGGTGCGGCCGTGGAAGGAGTGCGTGAACGAGATCACGGCGGGGCGGTTCGTGAACGCGCGGGCGATCTTGATGGCATTCTCGGTGGCCTCCGCGCCGGTGCTGAGGAACAGCGTCTTGGCCTTGCCGGGGGCGGGGAAGCGGGCGTTCAGGCGCTGCGCGAGGCGCAGGTACGGCTCGTAGGCCGTGACCTGGAAACACGTGTGGCTGAAGTTCGTGAGCTGCGCGTGCACGGCCGCCACGACCGCCGGGTGGTTGTGCCCGACGTTCAGCACGCCGATCCCGCCGACCCAGTCGTGGTACTCGCGGCCCTCGACGTCCCACAGTTTCACGCCCTCGGCGCGGGCGGCCACGATGGGATGCGCGAGACTGATGCCGCGCGGGATCTCCGATTGCCGCAGGGCCAGGAGGTCGTCGGTGCGGGTGGTGGTGATGGTCATGCTGCCTCCTTGGGCCCCAGTGAGCGGTGCTCCGGTGATGTGACCGGGTCAGCGTATCCGCCCCGTCCGCAGACGACCCCGGAGGCCATCTACAGTGAACTGCGCTGTCTGTCAGAGATCATCGCCAATCACCGCAGGGCATGAGGCGCGAAGTGCCGGGGCACCTCGCCGCTCTCGTCCTTGAGGGACACGCCGCTGAGCTGCCGGCGCAGGGCACTGACGATCAGCCAGTGCAGCCGCCACGCGGCCGTACGGGTGTCCAGCCCGGCCGGGCGGATGTTCGACACGCAGTTGCGGGCCGAGTCCGGGGTCAGCGGCTGCGGACCAAAGGTCAGGTACGCGCCCAGGCTGTCGGGGCTGCTCAGGCCGGGCCGCTCGCCGATCAGGACAAGCACCAGCCGTGCCCCCAGGGCGAGCGCCACCCCGTCCCCGAGAGCCACGCGGGCCTGCACGGCCAGCACGACGGGCGCGAGCGTGAAGCCGTCCTGACGCAGCGCCGGCAGCAGCGCCCCGAGCACGCCCGGCACCTGCGCCAGCGCCCCCGCCGACAGGCCGTCCGCGACGACCACGGCGATGTCGGGCGGTGGCCCGGCCCGGTGGCCCGACAGCAGCGCGGCCGACTCCGGGTGCAGGGTGCGCCCGAAATCCGGCCGCCGCAGGTAGATGGCCCGGTCTGAAGCGCGGCTGCGCACCTCCAGCACGGTCTCGCCCAGCCCTTCGAGCACGGCCCGCAGCCCCGCGATATCCGCCGCGTCGTGGACGGCGTCCTGTGCTGCCGCGTGCGCCTGCGTGAACTTCAGGAGTTCGCGGGTGGGCAGCGACGTGCCGGCGCGGCCCTGCGCCACCCGCGCCTCCGTGAAGTCCTTCAGGATCGCCCAGGGGTCGTCGGCGGGGGTCACGCTCTCTCCAACCCGGCCATCAGGGCCTGTACGCGCCGGGTGTCCGGGTTCGCCAGCACCCCGGCGCGGGTCAGGCCCACCGACTCCAGCCACGCGGCGAATTCCGGCGCGGGTGGGCGGTTAAAGAGGCGGCGCACGTACCACGCGTCGTGGAAGGAGGTGCTCTGGTAGTTCAGCATGATGTCGTCCGCGCCGGGCACCCCCATGATGAAGGTCACGCCCGCCGCGCCCAGCATGGTCAGCAGGACGTCCATGTCGTCGCCATCGGCCTCGGCATGGTTGGTGTAGCAGATGTCGCAGCCCATCGGGAGGCCCAGCAGTTTGCCGCAGAAGTGATCCTCCAGCCCCGCCCGGATGATCTGCCGCCCGCCCAGCAGGTACTCCGGGCCGATGAACCCGACCACCGTGTTCACCAGCAGGGGCCGGAACCGCCGCGCCACCGCGTAGGCACGGGCTTCCAGCGTGCCCTGGTCGACCCCGTGGTGGGCTCCGGCCGACAGCGCACTCCCCTGCCCCGTCTCGAAGTACATGACGTCGTGGCCCACCGTGCCGCGTCCCAGTTCCAGCGCCGCCGCGTGCGCCCCCTCCAGCAGCGCCAGATCGATGCCAAAGCCCGCGTTCGCCGCCTGCGTGCCCGCCACGCTCTGGAACACCAGATCGACGGGAGCACCGCGCTGTATGGCCTCCAGGGTGTTCGTCACGTGCGTCAGCACGCAGGTCTGCGTGGGCACGCCTGTCCGCTGCCGGAACTCGTCCAGCAGATGCAGCAGCGTGACGGTGCTGTCCACGCTGTCCAGCGCGGGATTGATGCCGATCACGGCGTCCCCGGCTCCGTAGCTCAGGCCATCCAGCGTGCTGGCCAGGATGCCGCGGGGGTCGTCGGTGGGGTGGTTGGGCTGCAGCCGCGTGCTGAAGGTGCCACGCCCCCCGATGGTGTTGCGGAAACGGGTGACCACCTCGATCTTCGACGCCACCAGCACCAGATCCTGACTCCGCATCAGCTTGGCGACCGCCGCGACCATCTCGGGCGTCAGGCCGGGGGCCAGGGCCGCCAGGCTCTCCCCCGTCGCACCGTCACCCAGCAGCCAGTCTCGGAATTCACCCACACTGAGATGCGCGACCGGCGCGAAGGCCGCCGCGTCGTGCGTGTCCACGATCAGGCGCGTGACCTCGTCGTGCTCGTAGGGAATCAGGAGATCGTCCAGGAACACGCGCAGCGGCAGGTCGGCCAGCACGGCGCGGGCCGCCTCGCGCTCGGTGGCAGAGGTGGCGGCCACACCGGCGAGTTCATCACCGGACTTCTGCGGACTGGCGCGGCCCAGTACCGCCTTCAGGTCAGGAAACGAGACGTGCGTGTGCCCCAGCGTGATGTGGTACATGGCAGCTCCTGGGAAAATGGGGGGCGGAGAAGACAGGAGGGAGACGGGAGGGCCCGCTCGTGATCCACCGGCCGGGCGAAACCCTCAGCCCGTCAGCGCGTCCAGTTGCAGGGCCAGCCACCACAGGGCGCGGGTGTCCGGCTGCCCCAGGGGCCGTCCGGTCAGGGCCTCGATCCGCTCCATGCGGTAGCGCAGCGTGTTGGCGTGGATGCCCAGCCGGGCGGCCGTGTCGACCTGCGAGAACCCCGTCTCGGACAGGGTGCGGATGGTGGCGACCAGACCATCTGCGCCGCGCACGTCACGCAGCGGCCCCAGCAGACCGCGGGTCAGGTCGGTCTGCGCATCCCGGTCGCCGCTCAGGGCGCGCGGCACGAGCACCTCGGCGTAGGAGCGGAGCATCCCGGGGCGGGCATACGCGGCCAGCGACAGGGCCTCGGCGCGGCCCTGGGCCAGGGCGTCGGCCCCGGCGCGGGTGCGGGAGTACACCATGCCGCCGGCAGCGGTGGCCGACTCCTGCCAGCCCAGACGGGCCCACAGGCGCGCGGCGGGCACCGACGCCGGCAGCAGGAACCACACCGTGTTCAGGTTCACGCTGACCAGCGGCGACGCGCCCAGGGACGACAGCACGCCCCGCAGCTCCTGGGCGGCCCGCTCGCGCCCGGCGAAGCCCTCCGGGCTCAGGGGCAGGGTATCGCGCAGCACCAGCAGACCCACGGCGTACTCGCCGTCCGGGTCGAAACCCAGCCGGGCGGCGCGTTCCTGCGCGGTCGGGTCGCCGGTGAAGCGGCCCTCCAGCAGGGTGTCCACGAAGGCGTAGCCCAGTCTGGCCTCGCGCACCTCGGCGTCGCGCTGGGCCAGGAGCAGCAGGCCCACGACAGTCGCGGCGTGCTCGGCGGCACGGACGGCCAGGTCGTCGGGGGCACCGTCCGGCCGCTCACGCCCGCCCCCGCCCGCCACCCAGACGCCGCCCTCGCGGGCACCGCGCAGCACGACCGGCACCAGCGTGCCGCCGGCCAGGCTGCGGGGGCCGGTGCCGGGGCGCGCCAGGGCGGCCAGCACCTCGCCCGCGTCCGGGGCCGGGCCGGGCGTGAGCGGCGTGCCGGCAGCCGAGCACACCACCGCCGCGCATCCCAGCCCGTCCGCCAGGGTCTGCGCCACGTCCGTGACGCTCCCCCCCAGCGCAGCTCGGGTCAGGGCCCGGTGGATGCGCTCGCTGCGGCGAAGCACGTCGGCCTGCTCCCGCAGGATGTGGCCGTGGACTTCCTGCACCACCTGCGCGAAGGGGACGTCGTACGGCAGTTCCAGCGTGGGAATGCCACGCGCGGCGAGCGGCGCGGCGACCTCAGGCGGAAAGGTGGCGAAGAAGTGCGGAACCGCCAGCACCACGGCGGCCGGATCGCAGGCGGCGAGGTCATGGCCGAACGCAGAGAGGGCCGCGCCGGTGTGGGGCCACGACAGCCCGGTGGTGAGCAGGAAGGTGCCGGGCGTGACCCAGCGCGGCGTCTCGGGCACATCAACCACATGGGCCAGCCGCACCTCGCGCTGCATGTCGCCGGCTCCCACCGCACGCGCGCCGGCCAGCGACGGCAGCGTCAGGGCGTCATGGTTACGCACGGGCACCTCCGGAGACCACGGGGCATGCCCCAGCTTACGCCACTGCATGGTGAACTGCCTCCAGCGATCCGAGGCCCGCATTGGAGCTTCACCATAAGGCGAGGTTCGCACCTGACCTTTAGGCTTCATGAAACCCCTGGCCATCGCCCCGTGTGCCCCCGCTCCCCCCGCGAGGTTCCCATGACCGTACCGAGTTCTTCCGTGAGCACCGCACCCGCCCCGTCAAAACTCGGGCTGTGGGGTGTGGTCATGGTCATCTATTTCGCCGTGGCCGGCGGCGCCTTCGGGATCGAGGGGCTGGTCGGGTCGTCCGCGCCGGGCATGGCGCTGGTGCTCACGCTGGTCACGCCGCTGATCTGGAGCATTCCCACCGTGCTGATGGTCACGGAACTGTCCACCGCCATGCCGGTCGAGGGCGGGTACTACGTGTGGGTCAAGCGTGGACTGGGCCGCTTCTGGGGCTTCTGCCAGGGCTGGACGGCATGGCTGTACGGCGTGGTGATCGCGGCCTCCTTCGCGGCCCTGTTCCGCGATTACACGAGTTCGTTCCTGAACCTCGCCTTCGGGGTGGAGCTGCTCGATCAGAACCCGCTGGCGGGCTGGCTGGTCGCGGTGGCGCTGATCATCACCTTCGCGCTGGTGAACATCCGGGGGGCCAAGGCGGTCGGCGACTCCAGCAAGGTCTTCGCGGCCATGGTCTTCGTGCCGTTCATCGTCATGATCGTCCTGGCCGCCGCGAAATACGCCGCGAATCCCGTGCCGTTCTGGCAGCCGCTCACACCGCCCGACACCGGTCTGGTCGGGGCCTTCGGGCTGGGGCTGTTCATCGTCATGTACAACTACCTGGGCTGGGACAGCATCAGCACCGTGCTGGGCGAGATCCGCAATCCGCTGAAGGTCGTGCCCCGCGCCATGCTGATCGCCGTGCCGCTGGTCATCCTGGGCTACCTGCTGCCGGTGCTGGCCGGGCTGGTCGCCGGGGCCGACTGGACGACCTGGGGCGACAGCGCGAACTTCCCGGAGCTGGCCGCCGCGATCGGCGGGCGCTGGCTGGGCGTGTGGGTGGCGCTGGGCGGCATGTTCTGCGCCATGGGCCTGTTCAACGCGATGGTGCTGTCGAATTCGCGCCTGCCCTTCATCTTCGCCGCCGACCACTACCTGCCCGCCCGCTACGTGGAACGGCATCCGGTGTACGGCACGCCGTTCCGGTCGATCATCCTGGTGTCGGTGGTGTACGCCGCGCTGGCCTTCGGGCCGTTCGAGCGGCTGGCGGTCACGACCGTACTGCTGTACGGCGTGTCGCTGATCCTCCAGTTCCTGGCGCTGATCGCCCTGCGCGTCACGGCCCCGGACATGCCCCGGCCCTTCCGCATTCCCGGCGGCCTGCCCGGCGTGATCCTCGTGGCGCTGCTGCCCACCGCGATCATCCTGCTGGCCGTGCGCGGCACGGTTCTCGAGGAGGGCACGGGCTTCCTGACGCTGGCCGGCATGCTGCTGCTGTCCGCACCGCTGGCGTACGTGCTGCTCGGGGCCGTGTTCAAGCGCGGCAAGGCCGACACGCTGACACACGACCTGCGCCCCGCGCAGATGGACTGAGGCGAACCCTGCTCAGCTGCCCCGGTACGTCGAGTACGACCACGGCGTCATGACCAACGGCACGTGATAGTGCCCGCCCGCGTCCGCGACGGTGAAGCGCAGGGTGACCACATCCAGAAAGGGCGGGGTTGAGGCTGCCGCGAAGTCGGAGTAGTAAGCGCCCACATGGAAGGTCAGTTCGTACGTGCCGGCGCTGAGGGTGCCGCGCTCGATCAGCGGGGCGTCCGTGCGGCCGTCGGCGTTGGTAATGGCCTCGTTCAGTTTGCGCCGCGTGTGCCCCGTGACATCGTGCAGTTCCACCCGCACACCCTGGGCGGGGCGACCCCGCGCCGTGTCCAGCACGTGTGTGCTCAGGCCTCCGCCGGTCATCCGGAACCTCCGCGATTCCAGCACAGGCCGTGGACACATCGGCCTGTCCTTCCACCGCTCCTGTCCCGTATTCCTCTCAGACTCGCTCTCCTGCGGATCTCTGCGAGTCTGCTCGGATTCGCCTTCGGCTCACCGGAGTCTCTGTTCATGCCCGTTCCACCCACGCCTCCATCAGACCGTAGGGCTCGGGATCGACGTGGAAGATCTCGTTGTCGTTCTCCAGGCCGAAGCGTTCCAGGTTGTACCGCAGGTGGTGGCGGTTGGGCATCTGGAACCACACGCGCGAGATCTCCGGGCATGCGCCCAGCACGGCCTCGCCCAGGCGGTACAGGGTGTTCTGGAGGCTGGGCGAGTAGTGGTCGGTGAAGGTGCGCTGGATCTGATCGTATGCCCGCTGCCACACGGCGTCGTAGTCACAGCTGGCAGCGGCGTACTCCCACTTCGCGGTCACGACGGTCGCCATGATCCGGTCGTGCGATTCCGGCAGGGTCGTGAAGCGCTCGTCCAGCACGTACCCGGCCCAGCCGCTCTGGGTGGTCTTCAGGACAGATAGCTCATCAATGCCGCTCGTGACGGCAAACGTCTGACCGTCAGTAGTCTCGACGCGCACCGTGTGCTTGGGCATCTGCCGCACGAAGCCGTGGTCGTGCCCGGCGTCCCCCTCGCCCGGCAGGCGTGCCCACAGGTGCTCGGTGAATTCTGCAAAGCCCCCGGTGACCCTCGGGCCGGTCTGCACGAAATGGGCCAGGAGTTCCTTGCCGAACTCCTCGACGCTGCTCGCGAAGCCCTCCTTCGCCAGCGCGTAGATGGTGTTCCGCACGGTATCGGTGGCGAGCAGGCCCGCGTTGTCGCCGTCGGCGTGGGCCGCCCCGAAGTCGCCGGTCATGGCGACCCGCACGCGCACATCCCGCACCTCGTGCCGGGGCGTGTCCCGGAACACCTTGAACAGCTGGACGTCGGCCTTGCCGTAGTTGTTGTCGCCCAGCTTCACCTTCACCCGCAGCGTGTCCGTCATGCGTCCTCCTCCGTGATCAGATCCAGCACCCGCAGCCGGGCGATCCGGCCGATCTCATGCAGGGCCGCCGCCCGCTCCTGCTCGGGCGTGTTCGCCAGCCGCCGCCGCGCCCCCTCGAAGATGCTGGCCTTCGTATGCTCGCGGACACACACCACATACGGCAGGCCGAAGCGCTCGTGGTACGCGGCGTTAAGCCGGTGGAACTCGGCGTACTCGTCGGAGCTGAGGCGATCCAGACCCGCCGACGCCTGTTCGTGGGCACTCTCGGGGGTCAGGTCACCGGCCAGCGCGGCCTTGCCCGCCAGATCGGGGTGGGCACGGATCAGGGCCACCTGCTCCTCCTGCGAGTCGGCATCGAAGGCGCTGGCGAAGGCGGCGGCCACCGCCTCGGCACTGGCAAACGGCCGCGCCTGCGCGACCACCCGCGCATACCGGGGCGAGTGCTCCAGCACGCCCGCGAACTGGGCCTCGAAGTCCTGGGCACTCAGGGCGTTGATCTCGGACAGCGTCCGGGGGAATCTCGCAGTCACCACACCTCACCTCCAGAAAGCTCCCGCATTCTGCCGCACGCCTGCCCGCCGCGCCCACCTGACCGGAAGGTGAGAAAAGCACGTCAGCGCACTGAAGCCAAACCCCACCCCATGTCACCGCCGGCCCGTCAGGGTGAGGAACATGACGCCCCTCCGTACCGCGCCCCGGCTCCTGTCGCTCGGCCTCCTGACCGTCCTGCTCGCCGCGTGCGGTGCAACCGTGACCGTCACGCCCGAACCGAACCCCACCCCGAATCCGACGCCCACCCCGACCCCCAGCGAGGTCGCGGGCCTGATCAAGGGCAAGCTCACGCCCTTCAAGGCCGGAGACGCGAATTCGGTCTACGAGGGCAACGGGAAGCCTGCAAGCGATCCGCAGGGCGGCAGCCTTGTTGACTCCAACGGCAACCTGCTCACGGCCCTCGTGAGCGATCAGGGCGTGTTTGATATGGCTCTGCCGAACGTGGCAACCATGACGGCCTCACCGGATGCGAGTCTGTTATTCAACGTTCCAGATGTCTTCGGGTTGTGTGAGAGCAGTCAGACCACGGTGCCGGCTGGTCTCAAGGTCTATCCGATCAACTTCCTGACCACAGATACCAATAAGCGCATCGTGTCCGAAATCGACCCGAGCAAATCCAACCTGAACTACCGCACGTGGTGGTTCTCCAACATGGCAGCGACCGTGAAGTACACAGGCAACTGCACTGGGCTGGGGGCGATCAATACGACCTTCGCGCTCAAGCGCGGCTGGAATCTGATAGTCCAGGAAACCAATCCTGGCGTCTCGACCACGTACAAGGCATCGACGCAGCCGACGACGGCCGTGTCATGGCAGTACGCCGCCAACAGTCTGAACGCCACGGCACTCCAGTACCCCAACCTGCTGACGCCCTGGAAGAACCTCCCCCAGTACCGCAACCGCTGATCTTCCCTGCCCACGGCGACCGGCACTCCGCGTGTCCGGTCGCCGCTCTGCTGCGGCCCGCTCTACAGTGACCGGATGGACGTCCGTGCCCTGCTCCGCGAGACCTACCGTGCCGCGCTGGACGGCGTGCGGCCGGAGGCGCTGCTGGCTCCGCATCTGACCGGCACGCGGCCACATTTCGTGCTGGCCTTCGGGAAGGCGGCGGTGCCGATGGCGCGGGTGGCGCTGGAGGCGTTTCCGGGCGTGCCCGCGCTGGTGGTGCCGCCCGTGTGGGAGGACGTGCCGGGGGCCGAGGTGATCGCGGGGTCGCATCCGGTGCCCGACACCGCGAGCGTGCGGGCCGCCGAGCGGGCGCTGGAGCGGCTGTCCGCGCACCAGGCCGGTCAGACGGTACTGGTGCTGGTGTCGGGCGGGGGGAGTGCGCTGCTGTGTGCTCCGGACGGCGTGACGCTGGAACAGAAGGGAGCGCTGACCCGGGCACTGCTGCGGGCCGGAGCCGACATCCGCGAGCTGAACACGGTGCGCAAACACCTGTCGCGGGTCAAGGGCGGGCGGCTGGCGGCGGCGACCCGTGCCCATATCCGGGCGCTGCTCCTCAGCGACGTGGTGGGCGACGATCCCGCGACCATCGCCAGCGGGCCGACCGTGCCCGATCCCTCGACCTTCGCGGACGCGCTGGCCGTGCTGGATCGCTACGGCGTGGACGCCCCCGAGACCCGCGCCCACCTCCACGCCGGTCTGCGCGGCGACGTGCCCGAGACGCCGAAGGCCCTGCCGGACGTGTCGACGACCGTGATCGGCAGCACCCGGTTGCTGCTGGAGGCCGCCCGCACGCATCTGGAGGGGCGCGGCGTGCGGGCCGTGATTCTGGGCGACGCCTTCGTGGGCGACGTGCAGGAGGTGGCCCGGAGTCACGCGGCGGCGGTGCGTGACGCCCTGACCACTGGCAAGCCAGTCGTTCTGATCTCGGGCGGCGAGGCGACCGTGCGGGTGCGCGGGAACGGCGTGGGCGGACGCAACACGGAATTTGCGCTGTGGCTGCTGCGCGAGCTGGACGGTGTGGGTGTGCATGCCCTGTCGGCCGGATCGGATGGTGTGGACGGCAGCAGCCACGCGGCCGGGGCGTTCCTGACACCGGACACCCAGACGCGGGCCGACCGTGCTGGACTGGACTCGGCCGCCTTCCTGAACCGCAACGACGCCGCGTCGTTCTTCGCGGCACTGGGCGACCTGCTCGTGACCGGCCCCAGCGGGCACAACCTGAACGACCTGCGGCTGATCGCGGTGAATCTGGGGTGACCGGCGGGTGGGAGCGAGCAGCGGCATGACCCAGCCACCGACGCGACGCGCTCCGGATCGATATCGAGATGGGTCGTACAGTTCAATCCTGTCCTCAACCGCTCCACATATTGTGCCGCGACATACGCACCACACAATTCACAGCAGTTACGCTGACCACGTCAATAAAGAGGACTGTCGGAACAGGTGAGAGACCTGTCCGGTCAGGCATTCTGAGACGGTGTCAACCACATGGGATCACGCAGGAACGGAGATCAGCCCTGTCGGGCAATCTGCGACGTCTCTCTATTTGTTCCGGAGGTCTACTATGAAGAACATCATCCTCTGCATCACCCTGCTGCTGACCAGTACCGCCGTCGCCGGAGGCGGCAGCACCGTGCCGTCCGGCACGACCATCGCGGGCGTCGTCTCGAACGACCCGAACTTCAGCACGCTGCTCGCCGCCGTGCAGGCCGCCGGTCTGGTCGAGACCCTGAGCGGCCCTGGCCCCTTCACGGTCTTCGCGCCGACGAACGCCGCCTTCGCGAAGATCCCGCAGGCCGATCTCGACGCCCTGCTGAACGACCGCGAGAAGCTGCGCGCCGTGCTGCTGTACCACGTGGTGCCCGGCCGCGTGACCGCCGCGCAGGTCATGAACCTGACCACGGCCAAGACCGTGAACGGAGCGAACGTGAACGTCTCCATGATGGGCAGCAGTGTCATGATCAACGACTCCACCGTCACGCAGGCCGACATCCGCGCCAGCAACGGCGTGATCCACGTGATCGACACGGTGCTGATGCCCTGAGGTTCCCGCCTCACCACAGTGACCGGGGAGGGGAGCCGCGCGCTCGCTTCCCCGGTTTCCGGTTCTCTCCCACAGGACTTTCACCATGCCCAGACTTCCCCTCCGCTCCCTGCGGTTCGCCGCGCTCTCCCTGACGCTGCTGGGCCTCGGCGTGGCCGCCACCGCACCGCTGCGTGCGGCGTCGGCTCCCGCGGCCACACCGGCCGCCACGGCCCCGCCCGCGACGCCGCGCCCGGCCGATCCGGCTCCACTCCCCACCCCCGCGTCCCGGACGGTGGCGCTGCGCTGGTCGGTGCCGGAGCCGCGGCTGGTGGGCGGCGCGGTCGAGCGCCCCCTGCTGCACCGCGAACTGCCCCTGACGCTGACGGCCACGCAGGTCGCGCAGGTGCGGGCGGCGGGGACGCTGGAGCCCATCCGGGCGGAGCTCGGGCGGGTGTACGCGGCGGTCGAGGGGCGCACGCCGCGTGACCTGCGGTTCGTGCGGCGGGGCGGACGCTGGGTGGGCGAGGCGCGCACGGGCTGGACGGTCGACCGCGCGGCGAGCGGGGCGGCGCTGCTTGCGGCCCTGCGGGGGGACGCCGCGGCCAGTCCGCTGACCGTGACGTTGCAGGCTCCGGCGCGTTCCGTGCGCTGGGCGGCGCAGGAGAAGCTCCAGCACCTCGGCAGCGGCGAGTCGGGCTTCGCGGGCAGCCCGGACTTCCGGGTGCACAACATCCGTGTGGGGGCGGCGCGGGTGCATGGGGCGTGGGTGGCGGCGGGCAGGGGCTTCTCCTTCAATGCCCTGATCGGCCCGATCAGCGCCGCGACCGGTTTCCGGCCGGGGTACGTGGTCACGGGGAACACGCTGAGCACCGAGGACGGCGGCGGGCTGTGCCAGGTGAGCACCACGGTGTTCCGCGCGGCGTTCCGGGCGGGCCTGCCGATCACGGAGCGGCACGCGCACTCGTATCAGGTGGCGTACTACGGCGACCCCGGCCTGGACGCGGCCGTGTACGCCCCGGCCAAGGATCTGCGCTGGCGCAACGACACGGGCGGCCCGGTGCTCGTGCAGGCCGCGTGGGACGTGAAGAAGGAGGCCCTGACCGTGTCGCTGTTCGGCCGCGCCGACGGCCGCACGGTGAGCATCGGGAAGGCGGTCGTCACGCGGCGGCGGCCCGCGCCGGAGCCGAGTTTCGTGGTCGACCGCGAGCTGGAGGCCGGGGGCGCGCGGCGCATCGACATGCCCGCTGCGGGCCTGCGGGCGGCCGTGACACGCACCGTGACCGTCCCGGGGGGGCCGACGCGGCGCGACACCGTGACCAGCACGTACCGCGCATGGGGCGGCGTGTTCGCGGTGGCTCCCGGCGACGAGCGTCTGCGCTGAGGTCTGATCGGACGGCACGCCGGCCCTCTGCGTGGGGCCGGCGTGCCCGTGTGTGGCCCTGTCACCTCGCGGCGGACAATTGCGGCCGGCGAACTACTCCCGTACAGTGGAAGTCAGTTTCACCAGATGGAAGTCGCCCCCCGCCCGAGCCGCAAGGAGTGCCCCGTGACGACCCCCACCCACCCCCACCTGACCCTTCCGGACGGCATGACCATCACCGGCCCCCTGAAGCCCGGCTACGAGGAGATCCTGACGCCGGACGCCCTGGCGTTCGTGGCGGAACTGCACCGCCGCTACGAGGGCCGCCGCGCCGACCTGCTCGACGCCCGCGAGGCCCGGCAGAAGCGCCTGGACGCCGGCGAGAAACCGGACTTCCTGCCGGGCACGAGGGGCGTGCGTGAGGGCGAGTGGAAAATCGCGCCGCTCCCGGACGACCTGAAAGACCGCCGCGTGGAGATCACCGGGCCGGTCGACCGCAAGATGATCATCAACGCGCTGAACAGCGGGGCGCGGGTGTTCATGGCGGACTTCGAGGACGCGAGCAGCCCCACGTGGGAGAACTGCGTGGAGGGGCAGATCAACCTGCGGGACGCCGTGCGCCGCACGATTTCACTGGAGGCGAACGGCAAGAGCTACCGGCTGAATGACAAGACCGCCGTGCTGCTCGTGCGCCCGCGCGGGTGGCACCTGCCGGAGAAGCACGTCACGGTGGACGGGCAGACGCTGGCCGGCGCGTTCTTCGACTTCGGGCTGTACGTCTGGCACAACGCCAGGGAACTGCTGTCGCGCGGCAGCGGCCCGTACTTCTACCTCCCCAAGATGGAATCTCACCTGGAAGCCCGGCTGTGGAACGACGTGTTCACGCTGGCCGAGCAGCGCGTCGGGATTCCGCACGGCTCGATCAAGGGCACGGTGCTGATCGAGACGATCCTGGCCGCCTTCGAGATGGACGAGATCCTGTACGAGCTGCGCGAGCACTCCGCGGGCCTGAACTGCGGGCGCTGGGACTACATCTTCAGCTACATCAAGAAGTTCCGCGAGGACGGGAACGCGATTTTGCCCGACCGGGCGAAGGTCACGATGGCCGTCCCGATGATGCAGAACTACAGCAAGCTCGCCATCCAGACGTGCCACAAACGCGGCGCGCCCGCGATCGGCGGCATGAGCGCGTTCATCCCGGTCAAGGGCGACGAGGCGAAGAACGCCGCGGCCTTCGAGCAGGTGCGGATCGACAAGGAGCGCGAGGCGACGAACGGCCACGACGGCACGTGGGTCGCGCACCCTGGCATGGTGGGGCTCGCCACCGAGGTCTTCGACCGCGTGATGCCGGAACCGAACCAGATCGACAGCGGCAAACAGCGGGAACTGACGATCACGGCCGCCGACCTCCTGACCCCGCCGGACGGCGCGGTGAGCGAGGCGGGCGTGCGGACGAACATCAACGTCGGCATCCAGTACCTCGCGGCGTGGCTGCGCGGCAGCGGCGCGGTGCCGATCCACAACCTGATGGAGGACGCCGCCACCGCCGAGATCTCCCGCGCGCAGCTGTGGCAGTGGCTGAACCACGCCGTGACCCTGGAGGACGGCCGGACGCTCACGCCGGAACTGTTCGACACCCTGTACGCCGACGAGGTGGGCCAGCTCGGCCCGGATTTCGCGGACGCTGCCGCGCTGTTCCGCCGCACCGCCACCGAGCGCCCCCTGATGGACTTCCTGACCCTGCCCGGCTACGCGCAGCTCGCCTGACGTGAACGCCACCACGGGCGAGGGCGGCACGGGCGTCCGCACGCTGGAACGCGGACTGGCGGTGCTCGCCGCCCTCGCGGAGCGGCGCGCGGCCACCCTGACGGTGCTCGCGCGGGACGTGAACCTGAGCGCCAGCACCGTGTCGCGGCTGCTGGACACGCTGGTGCAGCAGGGCTTCGCGGAGGTCGGCGACGGGGGCGCGTACCGCGTGGGCCCGCGCGCCGCGCAGGTCGGGCACGCCTACGACGCGCACGACGCCCTGCTGGCCGCCGCGCACCCCGTCATGCGGGCCGTGGTGGACGACCTGAACGAGAGCGCGAACCTCGCCGCGCTGCGGGGCGAGGGGGCCGTGTACGTCGCGCAGGTCGAGGGCCGGCAGCTGGTGCGGATGTTCACGCAGCTCGGGGCCGCCGCGCCCCTGCACGCCAGCGGCGTCGGCAAGGCCCTGCTGGCATGGCGGGACGACGCGGACGTCGCCGCGCGCCTCGGCCCCGGGCCGTACCCGGCGTTCACGCCGCACTCCCTGACCACGCTGGACGCCTACCGCACCGAACTGGCGCGCGTCCGCGCCCAGGGCCACGCGCTGGACGACCAGGAACGTGAACTCGGCGTGCGCTGCGTCGCCGCCCCCGTCCGCGACGGCGCGGGCCGCGTGGTTGCCGCCCTGAGCGTCTCCGCGCCCACCTCCCGCCTGACGGAGGCCGAGGTGCCCCGGTTCGCCGCGCGGATCACGCAGGCCGCGCAGGACATCTCGCGGGCGCTGGGGTGGACACCGCCAGCCCAGTCCGTATGATCGGCTGACCCGGAGGAGCCGATGCCCACGCCACCCCTGAGCCTGACCCCCGCCGCGCACGCCCTCGCCGCGCACCTGCACGCCGAGCTGCGCGGCCGCTGGACGACCCTGCCGGATGCCTCCCCACCCCCGCCTGGCCCGGTGCCCGCCTTCCGCGCCGCGCCCATCCCCGACGACCTGCACGGCCGCCGCGCCGAGCTGATCGTCGAGGCGTCCGACCTGCCCGCCCTGCGCCGCGCCCTCGACTCGGACGCCGACGCGGTCGTCATCGACCTCGACGACACCTTCTCCCCCACCCGCGCGAACGTGCAGGCCGCGTACGACGCGCTGGAGTGGGCGGCCACCACAGGAAAGCCGCTCCTCGTGCGGCCCCGCGCCCTGTACGCCACGGAACCGCACCTGACCCTCGGCGGGCCCGGAATCGCCGCCCTGTGCGACCTGAGCGCCATCCTGGCTGCCCGCCCAGGCGATCCGCCGCACCTGTACATCCCCAAGCTGGAGACCGTGGCCGAGGCGCAGTTCTGGCACGACGCCCTGACCCTCGCAGAGGCGCACCTAGGCCTGCCTGCGGACACCGTGCACGTGTGCCTCCAGATCGAGACCTTCCCCGGCCTGCTGCACGCCGAAGCGCTGCTGCACGCCCTCCACCCCCGCGCGTACGGCCTGAACGCCGGGCGGTGGGACTACGTGTTCAGCCTTGTCAAACACGTCGGCCCCACCCGCGCCGGCCCCGTGCCCACACGCTCACAGCTCACCATGGACGTGCCCGCCATGCGCGCCTACGCCGAGCACCTCGTCGCCGTGTGCCGCGAGCACGGCGCGGAGGCCATCGGCGGCACCGCGTCCCTCGCCCCCGACCCCGCCGACCCCACCCCCGCCCTCGACGCCGTGCGCGCCGACAAGCAGCGCGAGGCCGCCCAGGGCTTCACCGCCGCGTGGGCCGGCCTGCCGGAACTGGTCGGGGTGGTGCGGGAGGGGATTGCGAGTCAGTCGAGTGAAACCCCTCAGTCCGCTTCGCGGCCAGCTCCCCTTGAGGGGAGCCAACGAGCAGATCATTGCCTCCCCTTGAGGGGAGGTGCCCGAAGGGCGGAGGGGTTCACCGGGCCTGGCCTCTCCGCGACCCTCACCGCCCTCCCCACCCCACCCGCCATCCCCGTGGCGGAACTCCGAGATTCCATCTCCCTGGCGCTGGACGTGTTCGCGGCGTGGCTGGAGGGGCGCGGCGTGGTGGTGCGCGCGGGGCGGGTGGAGGACACGGCGACGGCGGAGCTGGCGCGGGCGCTGGTGTGGCAGTGGGTGCGGGTGGGCGCGCGGCTGGACGACGGGGAGGTGTTGACCCCGGCGCGGTACCGGAGCGAGCGGGGGGCGCTGATGCCGGACAATGCGGGAGCATCACGGTTACTTGATCATCTGGTGCTGGCCGAGGTGTGCCCAGCCTACTTCCCACGTGAGGCGCAATCTCTGTTCCCTGACCTCTTCCAAGGAGTGAGCCCTTGACCGTGAATCCGAGCGTGAACCTGAGTGAGTTGAATGCCCGCGTGCTGGCCGCGTGCGCGGAGCTGGCGCGGCTGACAGAGGTGCCGGGCGAGACGACCCGCCCGTACCTGTGCCCGAGCACGCGCGACGTGCACGCCTTCCTGTTCGCGTGGGCGGCCCGGCTGGATCTGAGCGTGCGGGTGGACGCGGTGGGGAACCTCCGCGCGCGCCGTGAGGGGCCGCGCCCGGACGCGCCGACCCTGTACGCGGGGTCGCACATCGACACGGTGCCGAACGCGGGGGCCTTCGATGGGGTTCTTGGCGTGCTGCTCGCGTACGCGCTGGCCGAGGCGGTGCAGGGGCAGGAGCTGCCGTTCGCGCTGGAGCTGCTGGCGTTCTCGGAGGAGGAGGGCGTGCGCTACGGCGTGCCATTCATCGGGTCGCGGGCGCTGACCGGCACGGCCGACGCGATGCTGGGCCTGACGGACGCGGACGGGCTGACCGTCGCGGACGCCATTACCCAGTTCGGCCTGAACCCGGATCAGCTGCCGGAGGCGCGGGTGCAGGGTCAGTCGCTGGGCTTCCTGGAATTCCACATCGAGCAGGGGCCAGTGCTCCAGGCGGCAGGCGCGGCGGTGGGCGTGGTCACAGCGATTGCCGGGCAGAACCGCGTGCTGCTGGACTTCACGGGCCGGGCGTCGCACGCGGGCACCACGCCCATGTTGCACCGGCGGGACGCGCTGGCGGCGGCGGCGCGATTCGTGGTGGCGGCGGAAGACCGGGCGCGGCACACGCCGGGCCTCGTGGCGACGGTGGGGGTCATGCACGCGCGGCCGGGCGCGATCAACATCGTGCCGGGGGACGTGCACTGCACGCTGGACATCCGCCACGAGCACGACGCCGTGCGGCTGGAGAAGCTGCCGCTGCTGCTGGCCGACGCCGAGCGCTTCGCCACCGAACGCGGCGTCACGCTGACGGTCACGCCGAAGATGGAGGAACCCGCCACGCCGATGGACGCGGGCTTCCGGGCGCTGCTGCACCGCGCGGCGGAGGCCGAGGGCCTCGCGCACCCGGAGCTCGTGAGCGGCGCGGGGCACGACGCGATGGTCATGGCGACCGTCATGCCCGCCGCGATGCTGTTCATCCGCTCGCCGAACGCGCTGAGCCACCACCCGGACGAGATGGTGAACGCGGAGGACGTGGAGGCCGCCCTGCGCGTCGGCGTGCGCTTCGTGGAGGAGCTGGCGCAGGAGGTGCGCGCGTGAGTTTCGACACGATCGTGCGCGGCGCGCAGGTCGTCACGCCGGACGGTGTGCGCCGGCTGGACATCGGGATCGCGGACGGGGTGATCGTGGAGCTGGGCGAGGAACTCACCGGCGGCGCGGAGGTGGATGCCACCGGCCTGCATGTCTTCCCCGGCGTGGTCGATGCCCACGTGCACCTGAACGAGCCGGGCCGCACAGAGTGGGAGGGTTTCGAGACGGGCACGCGGGCGCTCGCGGCGGGCGGCGCGACGACCTTCCTCGACATGCCGCTGAACTCCAGCCCCCCCCTCCTGAGCAGGGAACGCTTCGACGAGAAACGCGCGCTGGGCGAGGCGAAGTCGCGGCTGGACTTCGGGCTGTGGGGCGGCCTGACCCCGCTGAACCTGGGTGAACTGGACGATCTGGCGGACGCGGGCGTGATCGGCTTCAAGGCGTTCATGTCGAACTCCGGCCTGGACGAATTCCCCGCCGTGGACGACGTGACCCTGTACGAGGGCATGCGCACGGCCGCCCGCCTGGGCCTGGTGGTGGGCACGCACGCCGAGAGCGACGACTTCACCCGCCGCCTCACGCAGACGGCGCGGGCCGAGGGGAAACGCGGCGTGCGCGACTACCTTGCGTCGCGGCCCGTGGTGACGGAGCTGGAGGCCGTGGGGCGGGCCCTCCTGTTCGCGCAGGAGACGGGCGCGGCCCTGCACCTCGTGCACCTCAGCAGCGGCGCGGCCGTGGCGATGGCCGCCGAGTGGAAGGCGAGGGGCGTGGACGTGACCGTCGAGACCTGCCCCCACTACCTGCACTTCACCGACGAGGACGTGGAGCGCATGGGCGCGGCCCTGAAGTGCGCGCCGCCCCTGCGCCCCCGCTCCGTGCAGGACGACCTGTGGCGACACGTGCTGAACGGGGATGTGGATACCATCGGCTCCGACCACTCCCCCGCCCCGCCGGACATGAAGACCAGCGACGACTTCTTCGCCCTGTGGGGCGGCATCTCCGGGGCGCAGAGCACCCTGAACGTCCTGCTGGACGGCGGCCACCACCGCCGGGGCCTCCCGCTGGAACTCGTCGCCGCCCTGAGTGCCCTGAACCCCGCCCGCCGCTTCCGCCTGCCCGGCAAGGGCCGCGTGGAGGTCGGTGCGGACGCCGACCTCGCCCTGGTGAAGCTGGACGAGGCCTTCACTCTGACCGACCTGCACGACCGCTGGCAGCAGAACCCCTACCGCGGCGAGACCTTCCGCGGCCGCGTCCATGCCACGTACCTGCGCGGCCGCAAGATCTACGGGCAGGGCGTGTTCGACGACTCGGTGCGGGGACGGCTGGTGCGCCCGGTGGGCGCGTCGGAAGGTCGGAACGCCTGAACGTCGACCCCCCCCTCTGCCCCGGCCCTCACCCGTTCAGACCCTCAGACCCCCAAGGAGCTCCTCTGTGAAACATCTCGGCGTCACGCGAAGTTCGTTGCAGCAGTCCCATGCGGTCATCACGCCGGAGACCTTCGTGCGCACGGCGCTGGCGGAGTGGCCGGGCAGTGCGGTCGTGCTGCACATCGCGCCGGTGATCGGGCTGGGGGCGCGGTTCGTGCAGTTCACGGCGGAGATGCCGGCGGGCGCGGTGGCGCGGGAGTCCGCGCACGGGTACCAGCGTTTCGCCTTCGTGCTGGACGGCGAGGTCACGGTGTCGGTGGACGGTGAGGCCCGGACGCTGCGCGAGTCCGACTACGTGTTCCTCCCGGCGGGGGTCGCGCACACGATCACGGCCTCCTCGGCCGCGCGCGTGTCGGTGTTCGAGAAGCCGTACGAGGTCTCGGGCGTGACGACGCCGGCCGTGTACTGGGGGAACGAGCGGGAGAACGCCGGATACGCCTTCGAGGGCGACGACCACCTGATCGCGCGTAAGCTGCTGCCGGACAGCCCGGAGTTCGATTTCATGGTCAGCACCATGAGTTTCGCGCCGGGCGCGACGCTGCCATACGCGGAGATCCACTACATGGAGCACGGCCTGCTGATGCTGGAGGGCGAGGGCCTGTACAAGCTCCAGGACACGTACTACCCGGTGGCGCGGGGGGACGTGATCTGGATGGGCGCGTACTGCCCGCAGTGGTACGCGGCGCTGGGGCGTCACTGGAGCAAGTACCTGCTGTACAAGGACATGAACCGTCATCCGCTGACGGTGGGAGGATGGACGCCATGACCAGACGTGAGCTGCCCCTGACCGACCACTACGACGTGAAGCGCGGCGAGGACGGCCACCGGTACATCGTGCCGCTGATCCGGGGCTTCAACCTGACGCGCATTCCGCTGCTGAACAAGGGCACGGCGTTCACGGCCGAGGAGCGCGAGCTGCTGGGCCTGGACGGGCTGCTCGCGCCGCAGGTGGACTCGCTGGAGGTGCTCGTGGAGCGCCTGTACGGCGACTACTCGAAGCTGGACGACCCCATGCGGAGGCACACGTTCCTGCGCAACCTGCAGGATCGCAACGAGGTGCAGTTCTACGCGCTGCTGTCCCGGCATGTGGAGGAGATGCTGCCGATCGTGTACACGCCGACGGTGGGCGAGGCCGTGAAGCGCTTCTCGCAGATCTACCGCTACCCGCGCGGCCTGACGATCAGCACGCAGAACGTGGCGCGCGCACGGCAGGCGCTGGCGAACGTGCCGCTGAACGACGTGCGGATCATCGTGGCGACGGACTCCAGCGCGATCCTGGGCATCGGGGATCAGGGCTTCGGCGGCATGGCCATTTCCATCGGCAAGCTCTCGCTGTACACGGTGGCGGGCGGCGTGGGCCCCGACAAGACCCTGCCGGTCGAGCTGGACGTGGGCACGGGCCGCCAGGATCTGCGCGACGACCCGCACTACCTGGGCGTCAAGCACGAGCGCCTGACGGGCGAGGCGTACCTGCAGTTCGTGGACACCTTCGTGGAGGCCACGCTGGAGCGCTACCCGAAGGCGATCATCCAGTGGGAGGACTTCAGCAAGGACGCGGCGTTCGAGGTGCTGCACCGCTATAGACGGGTCGTGCCGAGCTTCAACGACGACATCCAGGGCACGGGCGCGGTCGTGCTGGCGGGCGTGCTGAACGCGTGCCGCGTGAAGGGCGAGCGCCTCGCGGAGCAGGTCGTGGTCGTGCACGGCGCGGGCGCGGGCGGCGCGGGCGTGGCCGCCGCGATCCGCGAGGGGATGCGCCGCGAGGGCCTGGACGACGCGGCGATCAGCGCGCGGGTGTTCGTGCTCGACTCGCGCGGGCTCCTGACCGACGACCGCGACATGGAGCCCTATAAGCGCGAGCTGGCAACGCCGAGGGAACTCGCGGCCGGGTGGTCGGGCACCGATCTGCTGAGCGTCATCCGCGACGCAAAGGCGACCGTGCTGCTGGGCCTGAGCGGGCAGGGCGGCATCTTCAGCGAGGAGATGGTGCGCGCCGCCGCCGCGAACACCGAGCGGCCCATGGTCTTCCCCCTGAGCAACCCCACCGCGAACACCGAGGCGCTGCCGGAGGACATCCTGCGCTGGACGGACGGCAAGGCGCTGGTCGCCACGGGCAGTCCCTTCGCGCCGGTCACGCAGGCTGGCCAGACGTACGAGATCGGGCAGGGGAACAACGCGTTCATCTTCCCCGGCCTGGGTTTCGGCGCGATCCTGGCGCGCGTGCGCGAGATCACGGACGGCATGGTCACGGCCGCCGCGTACGCCCTGGCCGCGTACACCGAGGCGCACCACCCCACGCGCCTGTACCCGCCGGTTGCTGAACTGTCGAAGGCCAGCGTGGAAGTCGCCGTGGCCGTCATCCGGCAGGCCCTCGCGGACGGCGTGGCGACCGAGTTCGAGGTGCGCCGCCTGTCGGGCGAGGAACTGCGGGCCTTCGTCGAGCGCAAGTTCTGGCAACCCAAGCACCTGCCCTTCCGCCTGGAGTAGGGGGCGGGGTGGTGAGGTGAGAGGGAGGGACGAGGGTTGGTGCTCAAGGCAGGCTTGCATGAAGGTCGTTTGAGACGGCAGGGTTCAGTGAAGCTGCGTAAACCCCTCAGCCACCTTCGGTGCCAGCTCCCCCAATGATTTGATGGTTGCCTTCCCTTGAGGGGAGGTGCCCCGAAGGGGCGGAGGGGTTCGCCCGCAGCTCCCCCCTCACGGCACCGGCCGCGCCAGCTGCACCGACCTGCCCGCCGACGTCACCAGCGTCAGCAGGCCACCCCCGACCCTGAAGGTGCGCGTGGTCTGGAGGTCGTTCAGATACGTCTGTTCCTGGGTCTAGAGGGCCGGACTGACGCAGGCGCGGCGGGTCGTCGCCAGCGGGCCGATGCTCAGGGTGTCGTCCTGCACGCTGTACTGTCCCCGGAAGGTGTTGCAGCCGGCGAATCCGTCCACGCGGCCGTCCGGGCCGAAGCGCAGGGTCAGCGGCTGCTCACCCTGGCCGCCGACGAGCCGCCACGGCGCGACCAGGCTCCGTTCGGCGGAGCTGCCATAGACGAAGACGGCGCGGGCCTTCCCGGTCGTCAGGGTGAGCGTGGTGCCCCGGCGGACGAACACGCGGGCCTGCGCCAGTACCTTCAGATACCGCCCCTCGGCGGCCAGCACGGGGGCCGGGCACGCGCGGCGGGTCGTGGCGAGGGACCGCAGCTTCAGCGTCTGGGCGGTGAAGATGGCGGTGGTCATGAAGGTGTTGCAGCCCGCGAAGCCCGAGACGCGGGTGCCCTCCTCGGTGCTGATGCCAGTGCCCAGCAGCCGCAGGGTCGGGGCATCCGGGCCACCGAACGAGAGCGTGCCGGCGGCATCCGTCAGGCGGGTCAGCGACCATGTGCCGTCCGCGATCTGTCCGCTTCCGGTCTGGGCAGCCCCGGACGCGCCGAGCAGCGCGGCCAGCATAACCATCCATCCCCTCACTGGACATCCAGTGCGAGCCAGAACGCGCACTTGTGATCCGTGGCGAAGGTGGTGCTCTCGCGGATGCTGACCGGGGTGAAGACCTGCACGTTCGCATGGGCCGGATCGAAGACCTGCCACGCCGCCTGACCGCCGACCTCCGGCTTCCCGGTCTTGACGAAGGTCGCCCACGCCGCGCTGAAGGCGTCCGAGAGCGCCCGCTGGGCCGGCGTGAACGCGCCCGAATCGGCCACCCCTGGCAGCGGCGTCTGGAAGGCGTAGACCAGACTGCTGCTGTGGTACGAGCCGAGCCCCGGCAGGTCGGAGGGCGATTTGATCACGCTCACGGCCTGGGGGTCGTTGAATTCGTAGGCGTAGACCGGCACGTACCGAGACAGCGCCGTGTTCACCCGGATCGCCGGACAGCTGAACACGCCGTCGGTGAACATGGTGGCAAAGGCCAGGGCGGGCGTGCCGTAGCGCCGGAAGGGGTACTGGAGCAGCACCCGCTGGGCACGGGGAGCCCCCACCAGCAGGCCCGCGCTGGCCCAGTACTTCACCAGAGACACGGGCGAGCCGTCCGGGGACGCGACCGGCACGAACAGGCGGCCCTCGTCGTGGTTGGTGCCCGTCATGACCGGCACGCGGTTGAAGGCCCCCTGGGTGAAGGCGTCGTTCAATGTCCGGGGCAGCAGCGGCGTGCCGTAGGTGGGCGACCACACCAGATTGCTGATCGGCCGCAGGCCGGGCACCCTCGTGGTGAGCAGCTTCGACACGTCCGCACCGCGCAGGCACGCCACGTCGGTGCTGCGGCACCCGAGGTTCTCGGCGTACTTCACGTTGCGGGTGGCGGCGTCCTTCTGCAGGACGGCGTTGCCGGGGCTGGTGCATAGCCCGCTCTGGATGATCGCCTGCTGGAACAACCCCGCCGCCTGCGGGGAGGCGAGCTGCGCACACACGCTCATGCCGCCGGCCGATTCTCCGGCCACAGTCACGCGGGCCGGATCACCCCCGAAGGCCCCGATATTGCGTTTCACCCACGTCAGAGCCGCCTGCTGATCCTGCAGGCCGTAGTTGCCGGACGCCCCGCCCTGGGCCTCGGCGTCAAGGGCCGGGAGGGCCAGGAAGCCCAGGGCACCCAGCCGGTAGTTCAGCGTGACCACCACGATACCGTTCTTCTGCGCCAGGACGCTGGCGTCATAGCTGCTGCCCGCCCCGGCGACGAAACTACCTCCGTGGATCCAGACCATCACGGGGAGTTTGCTCGCGGCCGTGGCTCCCTGCGGTGCGTAGACGTTCAGGGTCAGGCAGTCCTCGTTCCCCAGGATCTCGCCGGGGGTGCGGCCTGGCACGGGGAACAGCGCGATCACAACCTGCGGGCAGATGTTCCCAGCCGTGCGAACGTCACGCGGGGCCGTCCAGGTGGGCGCGGGCTGCGGGGCCTTCCAGCGGTTGGGGCCGGTGGGAGGCGCAGCATACGGAATCCCCAAAAACTGCTGGACGGGCGTGGCCGAGCCCACCACCGGCCCCTGCGTGGTGGGCACCGTGACCGTCTGCGCCTGAGCGGCAGACAGCAGCAGGCTGGCAGCGACAAACAGCGACTGTAGACCAGAGCTGACATTCATGCAGTCCTCCACAGGAGCAGACCAGCGTCCCCGTCCGGGAGGGTGACCCGGTCATCAGGCCGCACGACAGAGCATGGCTCGGTAACAACGATCACGATATGGAGCGAGGATGAATACGTTGATGTCGTGGGATCGGCAGTCTCCGGCCAGAACACGAAAACCGTGGAAAGGACGCCCTCAGCCGTCTACGGTGCGATCCTTCAGCTCCTCGGGGGTCGGTGCGTCGATATAGGGATCGGGGGGCACGTCCCGGGACGTGATCGGCGCGCTGATCAGGGGCCTGAAGTCCTGGTCAGCCACGAATTCCCAGCGGCGGCGGCCCAGCTGGGCGAACGCAAGACTCCCTATAAACAGGGCCAGCAGGATCAGCATGAAGGTGGGGTAGCGGCCCTCGAACGCCCCGCTCAGGGCGTGCCGGAAGGCCCCGACGCTCTGCGTGACGGGCAGCCAGTCGTGGATGACCTGGAACACCCGCGGCGCGACCTCGACGGGATAGCTGCCACCGGACGCCGCGAGTTGCAGCACCAGCAGGATCAGGGCCAGCAGGCGGCCCGCCGCACCGAAGCAGACGATCAGGGCCAGCACCATCATCAGGAAGGTCATGCTGGAGGCCACAGCGGTCAGCACCACCTGGCCAGGGTGCAGGAAGTCCACGCCCAGCAGGTGCACCCCGAGCACGACCAGCAGCGCCTGCACGGTCACCAGCACGGCGGGGGCGGCGGCCTTGCGCAGCACCCGCGCCAGCTGCGACGAGCGCCGACCGCTGCGCGGCAGCTGCTGGTACGGAAAGATGAACGTGGTCAGCGTGACGCCCACCCACAGGCTCAGGGCCATGAAGTACGGGGCGAAGGCCGCGCCGTTGTTCTTGACGGCGGCGAAGGTCTGGATGTCGGGCGTCACGCTCACGCTCAGGCCCTGGGGGTCGCCGGTCAGGGCGTCCACACGGGTGGGGATCTTCGCCTGGAGCGCCGTCAGCCCGTCCAGGAGCCGGCCGGCCCCGGCGTTCACGTCGTCGGCCCCGGCCTGCAGCTTGTCGGCCCCGGTGGCCACGCGGGTCAGGCCCTGGCCGAGCGTCTCACTGCTGGCCGCCAGGGTGCGGGCACCGCCCTTGACCGCGTTCAGGTCGTCCTGGGCAGGCAGCTGGCGGGTGATCTCGCCCAGGCCGGTTCTGAGCTTCGCGGTGCCGTCCACCAGCGACGCCACGCCGGTCTGTACGGTCGCCGCACCGGTCTGCACCGACCGGGCACCGGCCGCCGCCTGCGTGGTGCGGTCGGCCAGGGTGGCCGCTCCCTGCTGCACGTCCTGAAGGCCACGGGCCAGGGCCGTGGCGCTGCCCGATATGGTCTGCGCGCCCTGGACGGCCCCGGACAGGCCGCTGCGGGCGGTGCCCGCCTGGGTCGCCAGCGTGTCCGCGCCGCCCGCCAGGTCGCGCAGGGTCTCCGCCAGGCGCGTGGCGTCGGACTCCAGGGCACCGGCCGCCTGGACGGTGCTGGCCGCGCTGTCACGGGCGGCCGTCAGCGCAGTGGCCAGGTCGGTGGCAGCCTCGCTGGTCTGCCCCACCCCCGGCAACCGGGGCCCGGCCGGGGCGGGGGCGGACACAGGGGTGCCGACCGCGCGGCGCAGGGGCGTGCCCAGCTGCTCCAGACGGGTGCGCAGCGCCACGCTCTCGGTGCGCACGCGCTCGGCCTGGGCGGTCAGGGTGGCCACGTCCTCGCGAACGACCTGCGGCACCAGCAGCTGCGAGCGCAGGCTGACATTCATGGCAGCCATCGTCTGAGAGAACGTGCTGGCGCTGGCGGCGAACTGACGGGCGCTGGCCGTCGCCTGGGTCACGCCGGTATTCAGGGCGGGCAGCTGCACACTCAGCGGCGTGACCGGCTGCGTGAGCTGCCGCGCCGCCGTGTCCAGGCGGGACGCGCTGGCCGCGAGCTGCGTGGCGCGGCCGCTCAGCCCGTCCAGGGTGGTCTGGAGGGCCGGCAGCCGCTCGGCAATCTGGCTGCTCCCGGTGGCGAGCTGGGCGGCACCGTTGCTGGCGGCCTGAGCAGACTCGGCCAGGCGGCCAGCGCCCTCCGCGAGCTGGCCCACGCCATCCTGTACGTCGGGCAGCGTCGTGGCCAGGGTGCCGCTGCCCTGCGCGAGCTGCCGGGCACCGTCGGCGGCACTCCGGGCACCCCCCGCCACGGTCTGGGCACCGCCGGCCAGTGAATCCAGGCTGCCGGCCAAGGCGCCGGCCCCGCTGGCCACGCGGGCCGAACCAGCGGTCAGGGGGGCCAGGGACTCGGCCGTGGGCACGGCGGCGTTCAGCGTCTTCAGGCCACGGCCCAGCGCGGCGCTGCCATCGGTCAGGCGGGTGACCGCGCCCGAGAGTTCGGTGGCCCCGGTCACGAGTTCCTGACCGCCCCCCGCCGCGCTGCGGGCACCCGTGGCCAGGGTACCGGCGCTGTACGCGAGCTGCCGCGTGCCGATCTTGAGCTGCGAGGCTCCCTCGGTCAGGCGGCCGGTGGCGTCCCGCAGGCCAGTCAGGTCGCGCTGGGCCTGGGCCAGGGTGCGCTGCACGACGGTCCAGCGGGTCTCGCCCAGGGTGGCGTTCAGGTCGTCGGCCAGGGTGCTGGCGAAGGTGGCGGCCACGCGGCTGGCGAAGTAGTTGCTGCCCTCGGCGACATAGAAGTTCAGGGTGCCGTGATCCGCACTGCTGCCGGCAACCGCGTGCGCACTGAAGGTCTTCGGGATCACCAGCGCGAAGTAGGCGTCGCCGCGCCGCACGGCGTCATGGGCCGCCTGCTCGGTGGAGTACGTGGTGTAGCGGAAGCTGGGGGTGCGGGTCAGGTCGCGCACGACTTCCTGGCCCAGGCGATAGGTCGTGCCGTCACTCACAGTACCGGCGTCCAGATCGACCAGGGCCACCGGCAGGTTCTCCAGGTGGCCGTAGGGATCCAGGGCGCTGCTCAGGTAGATGGTGGCGTAGGCCAGCGGCACGGCGGTGATCGCGGCGGCCGAGACCCACATCATGGGCCAGCGCCACAGCCGGCGCTCGGCGGAACTCAGGCGGCGGTAGTCGTCCAGCAGGGTATGGAGGCGAAGGGGGGCACGTGACGGCATGGGCTCTCCTGGCAGGCACTGGGCTGTGGACTGAAAGTGCCCGGAGTATGCCCGCTGCACAGGTGAGTATGCTCAGTAGTTGACAGATCGTCAAGTGACAGACTGTCACTTCTCTGGTACGCTGTGACGCATGCCGGCCATGCCCCCCGCCCGCCGCCTGGACGCCGACACGCGCCGGGAGCAGATCCTGAATGCCGCCCAGGCCCTCTTCATCGAGCGCGGCTTCGAGGGGGTCGCCATGACCGATGTCGCGCGGGCGCTGGGCACGTCCCGGCCGACGGTGTACACCTATTTCACATCCACCACAGACATGCTCGGGGCGCTGCTGGAGGCCCGGCTGCCCGCGCTGTGGGCCCGGCTCCGGCCGGTGCTGGAGGCCGGCCAGGGCCGCGATCCGGCCGCCGTCGACTACGCCGCCATCCATGCCGCGCTGCTCCAGGAACGCGACCTGTTGCTGCTCATGCACTCCGGGGGCGGCCCCACCTTCCGCGAACAGCGCCGGCACTTCCTGGATCAGCTCGCCACGCGGCTCGCGCCGTACCGGCCCGCACCAAGTGCCGGGGACACCGGCGCGCTCGTGATCATCACGCTGCTGCTGGAGGCCGTGGCGGTCGAGGCCCTGCGCCACCCGGAGAACACGCCGCCGGCCCTGCACCAGACGCTCCCGGTCTTCATCTCGGGGGGCCTGGACGCGCTGCGCGGACGTCCCGAGTGAGCACGCGGGCGCCGTTGCTCGGTACACTCAGGGCGTGACCGATCCGACGACCCCGGCCGTTCTGGTGATCGTGGGCGGCTCGATGGCGGCCGTGAAGGCCCCGTCCGTGCTGCGCCGCCTGCGCGAGCAGGGCGCGGCCGTGCGCGTGATCGCCACGCGCTCGGCCCTGGCCTTCATCACGGAACTGAGCCTGAGCACCGCCGCCGACGGCCCGGTCGGCACCGATGTCCACTGGTTCGAGCCCCGACCGGACGCCCTGCACCTGACCCACGCCAGGGTCGATGCCGCCGTGGTCGTGGGCGCGTCGGCCGAGCTGCTGGCGGGGGCGGCCGGCGGGCACGCGAACGATCTGGCGCTGGCGACCCTGCTCAGCGTGCGGGGGCGGGTGCTGTGGGTGCCGGCCATGAACGAGGCCATGTGGCGCAGTCCCGCCGTCCAGGCCAACGTGGAGCGGCTGCGCGGATGGGGCCACGCCTTCCTGGGGCCGGAGGTCGGAGCCTTCGGCACACGGGGCGAGGGCTCGGGCCTGGGGCGCATGGCCGAACCGGAGGACATCGCCGCACACGTGCTGGCGCTGCTGCGGCCAGTCACGCGTGACCTCGCGGGCCGCACGGTCGTCGTGTCGGCCGGCCCGACCCGCGAGTACCTCGACCCGGTGCGGTTCATCAGCAATCCGTCGAGCGGCAAGATGGGCTTCGCCGTGGCCGAGGAGGCGCGTGACCGGGGAGCGAGCGTGGTGCTGGTGACCGGCCCCGTGACGCTGCCCGACCCGCCGGGCGTGACCACCGTGCGGATCGAGTCGGCGCTGGAACTGCGTGACGCCGTGATCCGTGCCGCACAGGACGCGGACATCGTGGTCATGACCGCCGCCGTCGCGGACTACCGGGCGGCCGACCAGGCGACCGAGAAGCAGGCCAAGGTCGCGGGCGACGTGACCATCCACCTGACGCCGAACCCTGACATCCTGGCGCAGCTCGGGGCCGACAAGGGGGAGCGGGTGCTGGTGGGCTTCGCCATGGAGACGCATGCCGGGGTGGAACGTGCCGCCGCCAAGGCCCAGCGCAAGAACGCCGACTTCATCCTGCTGAACTACCCCACGCGCGAGGGCACGGCCTTCGGGGGCGACGACAACCAGGTCACACTGGTGCGCCCGGACGGCACGCACGAGGACTGGCCGCGCACCAGCAAGCGCGAGGTGGCCCGCCGGCTGCTGGACGAGGCCGTCCGGGGGCTGCGCCCGTCCACCACCCCGCAGCCTGCCTGAAGCCAGCACAGCTCACCCTCAACCGCTCCTGCGCCGGGGCTGCCCTCCGGCCACCGACTCCAGCACGCGGCGCCACGCCTGAACGTCACCACGCACGACTGCGCTGCCGTCAGTGACGGTCTCCAGCCGCTCCGGATGTTCCAGCAGGGTCAGGAAGGTGGTCGGAGTGGTCGTGAGCTGCGCGTCGCCCGGCCCCGTTGCCCCGGACTGGATGTGGATCTGCCCGTCGGCCACGTCCACCGTCCAGACCGCTCCATCCAGATCGAGCCGCAGACTGGCCGGAGGCGCGTCGGCCGCGGGGCGGGCCGTGGTTCGCAGGTACAGCAGCACCGAGGCCGCGCTGAGGGTGGTCGGCCCCGGGGGCGGCGGCAGGTGGGCGCCCCAGGTGCCCATGGCCAGCAGCACCGGCTCCAGGCGGCGTCCGGCGTCGGTGAGGGTATACACCCACGCACCGGCCGGGAGCGGGAGCTGGCGGCGCTCCACCACGCCCCGCTCCTGAAGCTCGCGCAGCCGGTCGGCCACGAGGTTCGAACTGGCCCCCGCCAGCGCCCGGCGCAGATCAGAGAACCGCTGTGGGCCGAACAGCAGTTCCCGCACGACGAGCAGGGCCCAGCGCTCACCGATCACGTCCAGGGCGCGGGCAATCGGGCAGGCATCGTGGTAGCTCCGGCATGTGGGCATGGCAGTCGAACCTCTGTGGTTGCAGTGTACAACCCGACGGTTGTTTTTCACAACCATTGCTGGTACCGTGGCGCAACGCAAGTGAAGCCGTGCGTGTGCCGTGTCAGGCTTCGGGGGGAGACCTGTGGAACACGCAGTCGTGCATTTCGAGATCATCGGCCGTGACCCCCGGCAGCTCCAGCACTACTATGCCGAGCTCTTCGGGTGGACCTCCGACACCAGCCATCCGGTCGCGCCGGAGATCTCGGAGCCGGGCAGCTACGGCTTTCTGTCCCCCGCGCAGGGCGGCCCGGTGGTGGCGGGCGGCATCGGGGGTGGGCCGGGGTACGCGGAGCATGTCATCGTCTACGTGGGCGTCCCGGATGTCGAGGCGGCCCTGACCCGCGCCGCAGCGCTGGGCGGCACCCGCGTCCTGGGTCCTGTCGCCCGTCCCGACGGCCAGCTGATGCTCGGCCACTTCCGGGATCCACAGGGACACCTCATGGGCGTGGCCGGCCCCCGGTGACCTCTGCCCGGCGTGGGGCCGTCGGCACTCCTGCGGGCTGAACGCACGCGGGCGAGCGTCCGCCGCCACGTCGACACCGCCCTGGAGTCCCAGTTCGTGTCTGGACACGCCTTGCAGTATTCACCGTCTATGCAATGATGGAGGGCGTGCCCGCCGCCCTGAGCAAGGAACAGCGTCAGAAACGCATACAGGACATCATCGCCCGCGAGAGCATCGCCACGCAGGGCGAACTGGTGCAGCGCCTCCAAGAGGGCGGGATCCAGGTCACGCAGGCGACCGTCAGCCGCGACATCAACGAGCTGCGGCTGGTGCGCGTCCCGGTCGGCAAGGGCCGGCACCGCTATGCGCTGGCGCAGATGAGCGGCCACACCAATGTCGAGGGCGAACTCGCCCGGCTCTTCCAGAATTTCGTGCACGACATCGACCGGGGCGAGAACACCCTGGTCATCCGCACCGCCGACGGCCACGCGACCGGCGTGGCGATGCTCCTCGACCGCCTGCGCCGCGACGACATCGTGGGCACGATCGCCGGCGAGGACACGATCTTCGTCCTGGCCCGCACCGTGGCCGAGGGAGAGGCCCTGATGGAGGAACTGCACGAGCTGATGCTGGGGTAGAGGGGCCGAGAGCAGAGGGCAGAGCGCCACACCATCCTGAGCCCTCTGCCGCCCCTACGGCACGTCGTCGTCCAGATCCGGCAGGTTGCCCACCGGCAGCTGGACATGGGCGGCGGTGCCCTCACCCACGGTGCTCTCCAGCCAGATGCGCCCCGCGTGCGCGTCCACGATGCCCCGCGCGATGCTCAGGCCCAGGCCCGCGCCGCCCTGGTCGCGGCTGCGGCTGTCCTCCAGGCGGTAGAAACGGTCGAACAGGCGCTCGAGCTGGTCGGCCGGAATGCCCGGCCCGTCGTCGCGGACACTCAGGCGCACCTCTTGGCCGTCCAGCACCGCCTGACTCTGGAGCGTCACGTTCTTCGCGCCGGCCTTCAGCGCATTGCTCACCAGATTGATGATCACCTGCTTGAGCCGGTCGGGATCGCCCTCGAAGGCCACCTCCTGCCCCCGCACCGCGATGACGGTCTGCTGCGCCTGTGCCAGGGGCCCCAGTTCCCGCGCGATCTCCGAGAGGAACAGCGTCGACAGGATCGGGGCCTTCTGCATGACCAGCGCCCCGGAATCGCTGCGGGCCAGCTGGAGCAGGCTGGCGATCAGGTTGGTCAGGCGCTCGGACTCGCTCTGGATGATCTTCAGGCTCTCCTGCTGCTGCCCGGTCGGACTGGTGCGCCGCAGGAGGTAGCTGGCGTGGCCACTGATCGCCGTGACCGGCGTGCGCAGTTCGTGGCTGGCGTCGCTGGTGAAACGGCGCTGCGCCTCGAAACTGGCTTCCAGACGGCCCAGCATGCCGTTCAGGGCCTGCGCCAGCGACTGCACCTCGTCGCCGGTGGCCGGTTCCGGCACGCGCTGCGCGAGGGTCTGTCCACCGATCTTCTCGGCAGCCCGCTGCACCTGCCGCAGCGGCCGCAACGCCTGTCCGGCCAGCAGGAACGCGCCGGTGCCGGCGGTGAGCAGGCCCGCCAGGAACAGCAGCAGGATCACGCGGCTCAGCTCGCTCAGGGTGGTCTCCAGATCATCCAGCCGGCTGCTCACGTAGACGATGCTCAGGACACTGTCCTCGCCGCCGAGCAGCGGGCTGCTGGCCTGCCGCAGGGGAGCGAGCATCACCAGCAGGCGCACCATCACCGGCTGCGTGTTGAACGAATCCCGCAGGGGGTAGTTCAGGTACAGCCGTCCGGTGCTCGACCGGACGAGTTCGCTCAGCTGGGCATCGCTCAGGCGCACCGGGTACGCGCAGTCGAAGCCCAGTGAGCGCCGGCTGAAATCCTGCACCCGTTTGAGGGTCGCCAGCGTCGCGTCACGGTTCACGCTGCTCAGCTCGTCGATGAGGCCCTGGCGCGTGTAGAACTCCAGCGGCTCGACCTGAAGGTTCGAGTTCGGGAACTGGTACCGGGCCGTCAGGGTCGCGTCGTATGGAGCCGTACTCTGGATGGATTCCGGATCGCACGGGTTGAGTGCAATGCTGGTCGAGGTCGTCGAGAAGCGCGAGTAGTCCTGCAGCAGGCTGTTGTCCAGCGTGTTCACCAGACTGGTGCGCATCAGGTACAGGGTCGTGATGCCCACCGCGAGCAGCAGCGCCGCCAGCAGCGCCGTGTAGAACAGCGTGAGCCGCCAGCGCAGGGTCACGTGGACTCCGCCGCCGCGTGCGGGATGCCGTTGCGGTGAACACGGCCGAGATCAGCGGACACGTTCCGCAGTCTAGCGGCCGGACGATGAGGGACACGGAGCACGGCACCGATCCGGTGGGGTAAGCGGTCTCCCCGGCCCACACACGAGGAGGGCATGGTCACCGGTGCGCCATTCACACCCAGTCGTCGTTCAATGACAGCGAGGGGTGTCTCCCCGTCCCCTGTGGGCCGACGGCAGTGCAGACGGCACAGTGTCCGGCAGGAACCCCTGGAGCGTTCTCAACCCAGTGATCCCGCCCAGTTGCACCTACCTATATTGACTGACTAATCAATCAATGATACGGTGGCGTCATGGTGAGACCCAAGAGCAGCGAGAAGCGCCGTGCCCTGCTGGATGCCGCGACGGCCGCCATCGTCGCCCACGGCCTGGGGGCCACGACGGCCGGCATCGCCCAGGGGGCCGGCGTGGCGACGGGGTCGTTCTTCACCTATTTCAGCAGCAAGACGGATCTGCTCAATCAGCTCTATCTGGAACTCAAGGCCGAGGTGGCCGCCTCGTCGATGGACGGCGTGCCCCAGGGCGCCCCGTTGCGTGAGCAGGCCTACCACGTGTGGCAGAACTGGATGGCGTTCGCGGTGGCCTTCCCGGAGAAGCGCCGGGCGCTGACCCACCTGGTGCTGTCCGAGGAGATCACGCCCGAGACGCGGGCGGCGGCGCAGGAGATGGCCCACGACATGCTGCACTTCATGACCCGGCTGCGCGATCACGGATCGCTGCGTGACGCTCCTCCGGCGTTTGCCGACAGCGTCATCAATGCCCTGACCGAGGTGACGATGGACGCCATGATCCGGGAGCCACAGCACGCGGCCCAGCTGTGCGAACTCGGGTTCAAGGCCTACTGGCGGGCCATTTCATGACCCTGGCTGGCTAAGCGCGGCCAGTGGAGGGCTGAGCGGCCCCAGCCGGTACCGACCCAAAACGCGGGCACCCCACACCACCCACGCCACCGCCGGATCGGCTGTGGACAGCCATGCCCTGTCGCGATGCCGCAGGCGCTGCCAGAAGCAGCGACCACCCGGCGTCCGCCAGAAGGAGATGACCATGACGAACTGGACGCAGACCGACATCCCGCCCCAGCACGGGCGAACCGCCGTCATCACCGGCACCGGGGGCCTGGGCTACGAGGACGCCCTGGCCCTTGCACGGGCCGGCGCACAGGTGATCCTGGCGGGCCGCAGTCCACAGAAAGGAGCCGAGTCGGTGGCCCGGATCCGGGCCGAGCTGCCCACGGCATCGATCCGCTTCGAGGCGCTCGACCTCGCCAGTCTTGCGTCCGTCGCGGCCTTCGCCGAACGGCTGGGCCGTGAGCAGGACAGCCTCGACCTGCTGATCAACAACGCCGCCGTGATGACGCCGCCGAAGCGCGAGGAGACCTCAGACGGCTTCGAACTTCAGCTGGGAACCAATTACCTCGGCCACTTCGCCCTCACGGCGCGGCTGCTGCCGCTGCTGCGCCGCGCCCCGCACGGGCGGGTGGTCTCGCTGTCCAGCGTCGCCAGCCGTGCGGGCCGCCTCGACTTCGACGACCTTCAGGCCCGACGAACCTACCAGCCGATGGCAGCGTACAGCCAGTCCAAACTCGCCTGCCTGATGTTCGCCTTCGAGCTGCAGCGGCGCAGTGAAACCGGCCGCTGGGGCGTGGACAGCGTGGCAGCCCACCCCGGCATTTCCCGCACCGACCTGCTCCACAACGCGCCCGGTCGCCGTAGCGCCGCCGGCCTGGCCCGCAGTGTGCTGTGGTTCCTGTTCCAGCCGGCCGCCCAGGGGGCGGTGCCCACGCTGTACGCCGCCACCGCCCCGGCCGCGCGGCCGGGTCACTACTACGGCCCGAACCGCCTGGGCGAGACGCGCGGGCACCCGGCCGAGGCGCGGATTCCACCCCAGGCGACAGACCGCTCAGCGGCCGAACGCCTGTGGCGGGTCTCAGAGGAACTGACTGGCGTGGCGTTCCCCGTGGCGGCGCAGACGGGCCAGACGACGTCACGCTGACACCGTCTGGCCGCTGAAAGCTTTACTCCTCGCGCAGCACGTAGCCGACACCGCGCACGGTGTGGATCAGGCGACGCTCTCCGCCCTCCTCCAGCTTGCGGCGCAGGTATCCGATGTACACGTCCACGACGTTGCTGCCGCCGGTGTACTCGGGCCAGACCTTCTCCTCGATCTCGAAGCGCGAGAAGACCTTGCCGGGGTTGCGCGCCAGCAGTTCGAGCAGTTCGAACTCCTTGGCGGACAGCTCCACGCGCCGGCCTCCACGGAAGATCTCGCGGCCGTCGAGGTTCATGACCAGGTCGGCCACGCGCACCTCTCCGGTCACCGCCGGGTTCACACGGCGCAGGTGGGCACGCACACGCGCCAGCAGCTCTTCGATGGAAAAGGGCTTGATCAGGTAGTCGTCCGCACCGGAATCGAGGCCCTCGACCTTGTCCTGGATGCCGTCCTTGGCGGTCAGGATGATGATCGGGGTATTGCTGGTCTTGCGGATGCGCCGCGCCACTTCCAGGCCGTCCAGCACGGGCAGCATCAGATCCAGGATGACGAGATCCGGGTTGACTTCACGGAATTTGGACAGGCCGGTCACGCCGTCGAAGGCCACCTCGGTGGCGTAGCCCTCGGCGGCAAGCTCCAGCTCGATAAAGCGGGCAATGTCTTTCTCGTCCTCAATGACGAGTACCAGGGGCTTGCGTTCCATGCCCGCAGTCTAGGGACGGCTCTCATGAGAAGAGGGCTGTGGCGCTTAATCTACTTTCATGTGGAGCGCGCCCGCGTGGCGCAGCGTGAACGTCTCGCACTCGGAGCCGAAGCCCTGAAGGGCGAGCGGGGCACGGGCTTCCCTGAGCAGGCCGGGAAGCTGCATGGCCGCCACCTGTCCACAGACCAGGGTTTCCCCAGCCCCGGCAGCGTCGCACAGCCGCCGGGCATAGTTGACCGGCAGTCCGTACGCGCTGCGCTGCCCACCGACCATCCCGGTCAGCACCTCGCCCACGGCCACACCGGACCGCAGCCGCAGGTTCACACCCAGCAGTTCCGCCAGCGACAGCCGTGCCGCCCGGTCATGGGCGTCGAGGGCGGCACCACACGCGTCGGCCGTGTGGCGCGCGTCCCAGTAGGCCAGCACGGCGTCGCCCTGATGCTGCAGCACCTGGGCCCCCCGGGCCTCCAGGCTCAGGATCATGACCTGTACGAATTCCGTCATCAGCGCCATGTAGTTCTGGATGGGCAGGCGGTGCGCCAGCTCAGTGCTGCCGACCAGATCCACCAGCACCAGGCACGCCACAGTGGTGTCAGCAGGTGGATCCGGCAGCGGCAGCAGCTTGGTCATGGGATGTGCCCATCATGGCGCACACATGAATTCAATGGAACGCCCCTATCACCCGGCGTTCATGTGGGCGTTCACAAATGGTTGCGGTGGTTCCACCACCGGATCATGCCCCGCTAGCGGTGGGAACGGCTGTCGCGGCCCACGACGAATCCGTGCAGCGGCGGCGTGGTGCGGAAGGTGACCCAGTCACCGGGAGACAGCGCCGGGTTCACGGAGAAGCTCGACAGCACCAGCGGAATCCGCGCCTGCACCACCCACGTCTGTCGTGGCCCCGCCGTCAGTACCCGCCCCCGACCCTCGACGCTGGACACGCCCTGCACCGAGAGCTGCTCCACCTGTTCCTCGCCGTCCGGCAGCAGGGTCAGGTCATGCAGGATGCCGTGAACCACCACGTGGGCCGGCCCCGGCGCCGCCGCGTACGGCCCACAGCGATCGAACAGGTACAGCACCCGCCCCCCGGACGAGAATTCCAGCAGCGGGCTTCCCTCGGTCTGCGGATAGAGCAGGCCGTCTGCCGCAAACTCCAGATACCGGGCCGTGAATTCCCGCTCGGAACTCTCCAGGGTCATCCCGCCCCCCCGGCAGGACGCGGCCACACACGTTCACTTCGCGGGAGATCCGTGGACAGCCTTGGGGCACAGGAGGACATCACCGGGATTCTACCGGCCCGGCATCGTCGCATTCCAGCCACTCCAGCCCCGGCCGCGCCATCCCCGCCGCGTCCAGCAGCGCGTCGGCCCGCTCCAGCGCGAAGGTGCCCTCGACCTCGCGCTGGACGTGGATCAGGAGCAGTCCGTGCATGCGTTCCAGCACGGCCCACGGCAGCGATGCCGCCGGCTGCTCGTCTCGGGCACGGGCCAGCAGCGTCAGCGCCCAGACCTCCCGGCCCTCGTGCACCGCCCGGCACGCCTCCGGCGGCACCACCGCCCTCAGGTCAGGGTGCGCCACGTCACGTCCACGATCACGCCCACCAGCATGGTGAGGGCCAGCCACATGTTGGCGTCGAAGAACGCCACGTTCACCCGGCCCAGATCCTGCGGGTTCACGATCCGGTGTTCGTACAGCAGGATGCCGCCCATGACCAGGGCCGCGAGCACGTACCAGAAACTCGCGCCCGTCACCGCCCCCACGACCAGCAGCAGCACGAAGGTCAGGGCGTGGCTCGCTGCCGCGATCTTCAGGGCGGCTGGAATCCCGAAGCGGGCCGGAATGCTCCGGATGCCGTTCGCCACGTCGAAGGCGTAGTCCATGGTCGCGTAGATCACGTCTAGACCGACCATCCAGAAGATGACGACTGCCCACAGCGCCCACGCGCCGGGGGCGAACTCACCCGTCACCGCGATCCACCCGCCCGCCGCCGCCGCACCGTCCGTGATGCCCAGCCACACATGGCACAGCCACGTATAACGCTTGGTATACGGGTATCCGATCAGGAAGACCACTGCCAGGGGCATCAGCAGCAGGCACAGGGGATTGAGCTGCGCGGACGCGACGGCCAGCACCACCAGACTGACCGCCACCAGCGCCCATGCCTGTGCCGGGGAGACCTTGCCGGCCGGCACCTCGCGCCCCGCCGTGCGGGGATTGCGGGCATCGATCACGCGGTCGATCACACGGTTGGCTCCCATGGCCGCCGTGCGGGCCGCCGCCATGGCGACCGTCACCCACAGCAGGGTGTGCCATCCGGGCCAGCCGGTGCCACGTTCCTGCATGCTCGCCAGCAGCATCCCCGCATACGCGAAGGGCAGGGCGAACACCGTGTGCTCGAACTTGACCAGATCCAGGAACGTCTTCACGCGTGCCGCGCCGCCACTCACCATGCCACCATCACCGCCCCGCAGCATACGCCCGCAGTGGCCCCCCCGCCGGGCATCTGCTATCATTCCGGGCGCGTGCAGGGAACGAGGCGTAGCGCAGGCCGGTAGCGCACTTGGTTTGGGACCAAGGGGTCGCTGGTTCGAATCCAGTCGCCTCGACCACCCGCCCGGACACACCATCCGGGCCACGCGATGCGGGATTGGTGTAGTGGTAGCACAGCAGCCTTCCAAGCTTCTGGCCTCGGTTCGAATCCGTGATCCCGCTCCAGGAAGGCTCCCGTCCGGGGGCCTTTTTTATGCGCCCTTAGCTCAGCTGGATAGAGCAACCGCCTTCTAAGCGGTCGGTCGCAGGTTCGAGTCCTGCAGGGCGCGCCACCCAGAACCGCCGTCCAGCACGGATGGCACAGTCGCAGACCCCAGGGCCACGTTGGCGTTCTGGGGTCTGCGACTGTGCGGAGTGGAACGCAGGTTGCAGGGGAGGGTCGCCTGTACTCAGGCGACGTGATCCTTGGCTCGCCCACTGCTGGGATTGTCGGCAGGTCGACCCACTTCCCAGTATTCTTCAGGAACATCCCCAGCACCAGAACGATCTGACGCCAGCGATCAGCACGCGACAGGTGGCTGCGGAATATGCCCGATCGTCGACGCCATGCCCCTCTCTCCTTGGAGCGCTTCCCATGACATCTGAGATCAAGCCATCCATCGCCCGCCCCTGGATCCTGAGTGGACTGCTCGCCCTCCTCACGGCCTGTGGCGCACCAGCAACGCCCCCTGCCACCACGCTCAGCGCCTCTCCCCAGAGTCTGACCTTCAAGGATCCCACGACACAGACCGTGACGGTCACCCGCACGGCCACCCTGCCGCTGCCGACCGTAACAAGCACGTGTGACGGGGTCGCGAGCGTCACGCCAGGGGCCTCGACCGGCACCAGCAGCACCTACACGGTGGCACCGATGGCAGCGGGCTCGTGCACGGTCACTTTCAGCGCCGGCGCCCAGCAGGTTGACGTGACCATCATCGTCACGGCCACCGTCAGCGCGACCCTGAGCAGCGCCGTCAAGCAGTACGATCCGGCCACGAAGGCCTTCGGCAACTACAGCAGGTTCGCTACCCAGGGCGGTCGGAGCCTGCCTGCGTACTATGACGTCACAGCGTCCGACAGCCTCGGGCATCCCGTTGCCGCGGTGCTGTGTGCTGACAGCCCCAGTGTTCAGATCGCGCCGACCAGCGACGCGGCGCATCCCAGCCGATACCGGGTCGAAGTGCAGGCACTGACCACGGCCACCCTGACGGTGCAGCAGGGTGGAAGCTGTACGCCGGGCGGCGCAGCGTTGACGACTCAGGAGGTCAGAGGGGTGATGGCACGCCCGAACCCCACCGCCAGCGGCTATTCCCATTCGCTGGTGGTGCTGGCGGACGGCACGGTTCGCAGTTGGGGGCCCAACTACAACGGGGAGATCGGCAACGGCACCACCGTTCGCACCAATACGCCCGTTACCGTCCTTGGCCTGACGGGTGCGGTCAGCGTCGCCGCTGGCAATACCCACTCGGTGGCGGTGCTCGCCGACGGCACGGTGCGTGCCTGGGGCTACAACTACTTCGGTGAACTCGGCAACGACAGCATGGTCGCCAGCAGCACACCAGTCACCGTCACCAGTGTGGGCGGCGCGGTGAGCGTCGCCGCCGGCATGTACAACGCCATGGCGCTGCTCGCGGACGGCACCGTGCGGGCCTGGGGGTACAACGGTGAGGGCCAACTCGGCAACGGGATGACGACCGACAGCCGCGTCGCCGTCAAGGTCAGTGGGCTCACCGACGTCGTCAGTGTCTCGTCCACCAGCTCCCATAGCCTGGCCCTGCTGGCCGACGGGACGGTGCGCAGTTGGGGCGCCAACTCGTTCGGTCAGCTCGGCAACGGTTCCACCGTCGCCAGCGCCACACCCGTCACTGTGGGCGGCCTGAGCGGCGTCGTCGCTGTTGCAGCCGGCTATGACCACTCATTGGCGCTCCTCGCCGACGGCACCGTACGTACCTGGGGCCACAACGACCTCGGTCAGCTGGGGAACGCGACGTCCACAGACACCCCCGTCCCAGTCGCGGTCAGCACCCTGAATGGCGTGATTCGTATCGCCGGGGGTTCTTCGCATTCCATGGCCCTGCTTGCTGACGGAACCGTCCGCACGTGGGGCGAGAACGCCGCCGGTCAGCTCGGCAACGGTGGAACCATCCCCCGCACCACACCAGTGCCCGTCAGTGGTCTGGGGAATGTCGTCAGTGTCATGGGCGGAAGTGGCCACTCGCTGGCGCTGCTGGCGGATGGCACGCTCCGAAGCTGGGGGAACAATACCTATGATGAGCTCGGTGACGGCACCAACACCAGCAGCCTCACGCCCGTCACCGTTGTCGGAATCAGCACCGCCGCCATGCCCACGCCCTGATCCCCGACGGATGGAGCAACTGCCCTCCGGACAGACCAACTGCACGAACCCCCGACGCCATGAGCGGTCGGGGGTTCGTCAGCGTGAGTGTTATGGAGTGGGAAGCTTGACGCTGCCCAGGCTGGTGACCGGAGCAGGTGTTGACCGGTTCCCAGCGACGTCGTAACCAAGCTGTCCAGCACCGCCGCCACCCCACGCCTGCACCGTGCCGTCCGACTGGAGCGCCAGATGATGGCCGGATCCCGCGTCCACCGCAATCACGGTCTTGAGCCCACCCACCACTGCAGGCACGTGGGGAGGTGCGCCTCCGGTGCTGGCCGGCGTCCCCGCGTCTGATGGCCAGGCCAGCACCGTGCCGTCCGACGTCAACGCCAGGCTGGAGGAGGCCCCTGTCGACACGTGGACGATCCCCGACAGTCCACTGACCGGTGCCGGGGTGGCCCGCACGATGGCCGAGGGCGGTTCGCCCAGCTGACCAAAAATGTTGTTTCCCCACGCCTCGACGGTGCCGTCCGCTTTCAGCGCCAGGCTGTGACCATGGCCTGCTGCAAGCTCCACCACATCTGTCAGGTCATCTACGGCCACGGGCGTTGTCCGGGCCGTGGTGGTGCCGTCACCGAGCTGTGCGGCGCCGTTGAATCCCCACGCCCGCACAGTGCCGTCGGAGCGGAGCGCCAGCGTGTGAACCTCACCAGTCGCGAGCGCGACCACGTTGTCCAGTCCTTTCACTGCCACAGGAGTCAGGTGATCGGTCGTGGTGCCGTCACCCAGTTGCCCGTTCTGGTTCCATCCCCATGCGCGCACAGTTCCGTCCGACACAATCGCCAGACTGGCCCAATAGCCTGCGGTGACCGAGATCACGCCAGACAGCCCACCCACGGCTACCGGAGTAGCCCGCTGATACTGATAGGTCGAGGCGTCACTCAGCTGACCTCGGCTGTTCGATCCCCACGCGAGAACAGTGCCGTCGGATCGGAGCGCCAGGCTGTGATCCTCGCCCGCCGAGACGGCCACCACACCACTGAGGCCCTTGATCGGCGCAAAGGTGCGGTCGACGTTGCTGTTGGTGCCGTCGCCGAGTTGACCGAAGGAGTTGTCACCCCACGCCTTCACAGCGTCATCGGTCATCAGAGCCAGGCTGTGAAGCCCGCCTGCCGAGAGCGTGAACCCCTGTGGGGCCAGGGCAGTGCCCCGCACAGGCTGGGCCACCAGTGCCGTGCCGGACGGTGTACACGTGGAGCCTGCCTGCACCGTGAGGAGATGGTCTCCGAGTTCCTGCACCTCCACGCGGAACCGCCGAGGGTGGGCAGTCGTCCTGATGTCGGTGATGGCGACGGCGGCGGTGTCGCCGCACATCACGAGCGGGGTCGTCACGGCCGTTCCAGTGCTATCGGTCGCGGTAACGTCGTAATACGCCGGCAGGCTGCGCCCGCCTCTGGTGGGGAAGTTGACATAGTTCCTGAGGGCTCTGGTACCTGGATCGAACTGCTTGACTACGCTCGTCAGCGTGTAGGTCACTGGGCGTGCCGCTGGCAGGGGCTCTGGCGTCGGCCCTGGGAGCGTACCGCAGGCCGACAGGCTCAGCAGGCAGCAGAGCATCGGGACACGACCCGTCTTTGTGGGCATCGATAAAGCTGGCAGGGTGGGCACCCGTGCAGTCTAGGAGGTTCACTGCCCTGCCGTGACCGCAGGTGCGCGGCGGCGTGGCTCACTTCCTACGCAGGATCGTGCTCGGCCGTGCGGGCGCGCAGGGGTACCTGCGCCTGGACAGCATGGGAGAGCACCTGTGCCTGGAAGTCGGGTGCCGGCAGCGGTCGGGCCAGCAGGTAGCCCTGCAGGTAGTCGCTGCCGAGCGCCTCGACCACCTGAATCTGCATGTCCTGCTCCAGACCTTCGGTGGTGACATGGAGGTTCAGGGCGTGCGCGAGCAGCACCACGGCACGCACGATGTTCTCTGCCGCCCCTGGGGCCTGACCGAGGGCACGGACGAAGGAGCGGTCGATCTTCAGGCCGTGCAGGGGCAGCCGGTGCAGGTAGCTCAGGCTGCTGTAGCCGGTACCAAAGTCGTCCAGGCTCAGGTGCACGCCCAGGGCGCTCAGGGCATTCAGCGTCTCGGCCGCGTCGGGGACGTCCAGCAGCACACTCTCGGTGATCTCCAGCGTGAGCAGCGGCGCCGGCAGGCCGCTGGCGTCCAGGGCAGCGCGCACCACGTCCGGCAGGTCCAGCTGCCAGAACTGCCGGGCGCTGAGGTTCACATTGACGCTCAAGCCGGGCCGCTGCGCCTGCCACGCGGCCGCCTGACGGCACGCCTCGCGCAGCACCCACGCGCCGATCGGGACGATCAGGCCGGTCGTCTCGGCGAGTTCGATGAACTCGCCGGGGCTCACGAGACCGCGCACCGGGTGTCGCCAGCGCAGCAGCGCTTCGGTCGCCACGAGGTCGCGGGTGCCTGCACGGTAGACACCCTGGTAATGCAGTTCGAGTTCATGGTTCGGGAGGGCGCGGTGCAGGTCGGCCTCCAGGCTCACGGCCTGCGGATTGAGCTGCGAGCGCGGATCGAACACCTGCAGGAGGCGGCCGGCGCGCTTGGCCCCGTACATGGCCACGTCCGCCTGACTGAGCAGCGTTTCGGGTTCCTGGCCGTGCAGGGGCGCGAGGGCCAGGCCCAGGCTGGCCGAGGCGAAGACCGACTGCCCGGCGACCACGAACGGTTCGCGGAACACCTCGCGCAGACGCCGCGCGATGCCCGACTCGAACTGCGTCTGGTCACGGAAGGGCAGCACGAGGGTGAATTCGTCACCGCCCATGCGGGCCAGGATGTCCGTGGGGCGCAGGGCGGCGCGCAGTCGGGCCCCCACCTGGCGCAGCAGGTCGTCCCCGGCGCTGTGCCCCAGGGTGTCGTTCACCTGCTTGAAGCGGTTGAGGTCCAGCAGCCCCACCGCGACCTGTTCGCCGCTGCGGCCGGCGTCGCCCAGGGCGCGGCCCAGGTGCTCCAGGTACAGGACGCGGTTGGGCAGGCCAGTCAGGCTGTCATACAGCGCCAGGCGCTGCAGCTGCGCCCGCGCGTCCAGGCGTTCGAGCAGCGTGACGGTCAGCTCCACCACCTCGCGCAGCAGGGCCGATTCTGTGGCATCCGGCGCGCCAGGCCGGTCGCCGGTCAGGGACACGACACCGAGCACCTGTGAGCCGTCGCTGGCGGGCAGCGGCACCGTCCACAGGCTGCGCACGCCGTGCCGGGTGAGCAGGTCGTGCATCGTCGGGTACAGCGGCACGTCAGAGGCGAGCAGGTCCGGCACGATCACGTCGCGGCCTGACTGCACCGCCTGATGGATGACGCCACGTTGCAGGCCGAGATCCACGGTTCGCCCGCTCCCGGTGTAGTCCACGCGCAGATCCTCGGGGAGGTGACCGGTGGCGGCACGCAGGTGCAGGGTCTGGCCACTGCGGATCCAGATGGTGGCCGCGTGCCCGGGCAGGCTCGACGACAGCAGCCCGCAGACCACGTCGAGGATGTCCTCGAGGGCCCGTCCGGTCGCGGTGAATTCCAGCACGTCGCGGCGGGCGGCGTCGAGCAGCCCGCGGCGCACCGCGTCGGTCACGTCGCGCTGCACGCTGATCCAGTGGGTGTACCACCCCGTCTCGTCGGCGACCGGCACGATGCTGAGGTTCACCCAGAAGGGCGTGCCGGACTTGGTGTAGTTCAGCAGCGTCTCGTCCACGGGCTTCCAGCGCTTCAGGTTCCGGCGGACGCGGTCGAGCGCGGGACGGTCGGACTGCGGGCCCTGCAGGAGGCGCGGGGTCTTCCCCAGGATGTCCTCCGGCGCGTAGCCGGTCATGCGGGTGAACGCCGCGTTCACGTACACCACCTTCGGGCCAGGATGCAGGGTCGGGTTCGCCTCGGCGATGACCACGGCGTCGCGCGCAGTGACGGTCACGCTCTCCAGGAGGCGCAGGCGCTCGCGCTCCAGACGCTGCCGGGTCACGTCCCGCAGCACGGCCGTCACGCCGCCCGGGCGCGGATGCACCCGCGCCTCGAACCACCGCTTCCCGTCGGTGAATTCCACCATCTGCCGCGCCGCGCCGCCCAGCACCGCCGTGACCGCCGCGTGCAGCGGCGTCAGGCACAGCCACTGCGGCATGGGATCACCCAGCGTCAGGCCAAGTTGCTCGCGTGCAGCGCCGTTCACATACAGCAGCCCGCAGTCCGGGCCCAGCGCCAGCACCGCGTCATCCACGCTGCTGAGCACCGCCGCCATCTGCTCGCGCGATTCGGTGACGGCACGCTGCAGCCGGAACTTCTCGATGGCCCGCACCACATCCCGCCCGAGGTGCTCGGGCGTGACGCGACCTTTGGTCAGGTAATCCTGCGCGCCCGCCTGCAGCGCCTTGACGGCCAGGTTCTCGTCGCCCAGGCCCGTCACGAAGATCACCGCGCATGTCCCGGGGAACGCGGCCAGGAATTCCAGGCCGGTCATGTCCGGCAGGTTGTAGTCCAGCAACACGCAGTCCGGCGGTTCGACCTGCAGCTGCGACAGTCCATCTTCGCCCAGTGGAGCGACCCGGACGACCACACGCCCCGGCCACGCCTGACGCAGCATCCGCGCGTGGATCTCGGCGTCCTCTGGACTGTCGTCCACGATCAGGACGTTCAGGTCGCCCATCGGCGCGCGCTCCGAGTGGTTCATACCGCCAGTATCTGTGCGCGTCTGTGACTGGAGCATGACAACGGTGCCGGATGAGTAACAGATGCTCACCCCACGGTCAGTCGTCCGACCCCACGCGCCGGTTCGCGTCCCGCAGGGCGAGTCAGAACAACACCCCACCCTGATGTGGGGGGGTGGAGTGGAGGCCCGGGCGGTGCCGGTCGGGTGCCGGCATTCCTCGGATCGCCGGCCGGAACCGACCCGGCCGCTACTTGTCCTCGCTCAGGGCAAAGCCCCGGCTGAACTGTTCCTGGAGGGCCGTGAAGACCAGCAGAGGCGGCAGCATGGTGATGATCGCGCCGGCCATCACGCCGCCCCAGTCCGTCTGACCGCCCACGTCGATCAGCTTGCGCAGGCCCACCTGCACGACCTGCTTGTCGTCCTGCTGCATGATCACCAGCGGCCAGATGTACTGATCCCAGCCGTACACGAACTGGATGACCGCCAGCGCTCCGATGGTGTTCCAGCTCATGGGGATCAGCACGTGGGTCAGGTAGCGCAGCGGGCCGCAGCCGTCGATCCGGGCGGCGTCGGCCAGGGACGTGGGGATGTTCAGGAAGTGCTGGCGGAACAGGAAGGTGCCGGTGGCCGAGGCCAGGAACGGCACGATGATCGCCGCGAAGGTGTTGGCCCACTTCAGGTCGCGGCTGACCAGATCGAACAGGGCGACGATCAGCACCTCGGTGGGCAGCATCAGCGAGAGCAGCACCAGCGTGAAGGCCACGCTCTTGAGGGGAAAGCGGAAGTACACGAAGGCCAGCGCGGCCATCAGCGCCAGGATGGTCTTGCCGGTCGTGACCGCCAGCGCGACCACCAGACTGTTGAACATGTAGCGGCCCAGGTTCGCGCTCGTCCAGACGTTGCCCAGGTTCTCGAAGAACGATGTGCCGGGCACCATGCTGGGGCTGATCACCACGCTGGATTCCTGCGTGGACTTGATCAGCGCGAAGATCAGCGGCGCACTGATGATCAGCACCGCGAGGATCAGCGCGAGGTGGGTCGTCCAGCTGCGGTGCCGGCGGGACGTCCCGGCGGCCGGGGACACGACCGTCTCCAGACCTCTAACTGCCATGATGCCTACCCCCCATAGTGCACCCGCCGCTCGCCCACGCGGAACTGCATCCACGTGATGAAGGCCACCAGTGCCAGCATCAGCGCGGCCTGCGCCGCCGCCACGCCGGTCTTGAAGTTCACGAAGCCGTCCTGGTACAGCTGGTACACCAGAAAGGTCGTGATGCCCGCGTTCTGGAAGTACGGCCCGCCCCGCGTCAGGATGTCCGTCAGGGCGAAGGAATCGAACAGCGCCGCGATGATGTTCGTGAACACCAGAAAGAAGGTGATGGGCGTGAGCAGCGGAAACGCCACGCGCCAGAACACCTGCGACGGCGAGGCCCCGTCGATCTCGGCGGCCTGCATGACGTCGCCCGGCAGGTTCTGGATGGTCGCCAGATAGAACACGATGTTGTACGCCAGCCCCTTCCAGATGGCCGCCAGCGTGACCAGCCCGAAGGCCAGGATGGGGTCGTCCAGCCAGCGGGGCTTGACCTCGCCGGCCGTCAGGCTGCCCAGGATCTGGTTCACGACGCCGATCTCGGGGTTGAACATGAACAGCCACAGCGTCCCGGCGATCGCCGGGCTCAGGGCATACGGATAGATCAGGAGTAGCCGGTACGCCTTGGCCCCGCGCACCTTGCGGCTGGCGAGCCACGCCAGGGACAGCGAGCACAGCAGCCCCAGGCTCACGGTCAGCACTGTGAACACCAGGGTCTGGAGGGCCACCTGGCGGTACGCCGGGCTCAGGAGCAGTTCGGTGACGTTCTGCACGCCCACGAAGCGCTCGGTGCCCAGGATGATGTTCGCCTGGAACGCCGCGAGCCGCAGGGTACGCAGCGCCGGCAGGTAGATGAATACCGCCAGGATCAGCAGGGTGGGGATCAGGAACAGCCAGGGCGTCACCGAGCCCCGAAAGACGGCCGTGTCCTCGGCGGCGGGCGCGGTGGTCTGCGCGGGTTTCAGCACGGACACCTCCTTGAGGTGGAGCACCGGAAGAGCACGGATGTGATCTGGCGGCAGTGAAGCAGGCGTGAGGAGCTCGGGGTGGGGTGACCGTACTGTGCCACAACATGGCCGCCTGCGCCCCGCTTCGGGCACAGGCGGCGCGGGGGCTCAGGCCTTCACCTGAAGTTCGAGTTGTACTCGTTCAGGGCCGCGTCGGCACGGGTCTTCGTCTCGGTCAGGGCGGCGTCCACCGGGGTGCCGCCCAGCACCTTCTGGATGCCCTGCTCGATGATCTGCCGGGTCTGGATGGCCGCGCCGTTCAGGCCACCCGCCGTGGCCGGGCTGGCCACCGTCTGCGTGAGCTGGTTGAACGACACCAGCTGCAGCGGCGTCTGCGTGAACCAGCCCTGCTGCCGCAGCAGGTTGATGCTGCTCTGGCGTACCGGGTAGTAGCCGGTCAGTTTGTGCCACTCGGCCATGTTCTTGGTGTTCGTCATGTACAGCGCGAAGTCCAGGGCGCCCTCGGCCTGGGGCTTGCTGATCGCCTTGGGAATCCACAGGGACGCGCCGCCGATGACCACGCCGTTGCGCTTGGTGCCGGACGCGATGGGCAGCACGCCCACGCCCACCTGGAACCCCGCCTTCTTGGCGGCGTCGTTGATGTTGCCGATGTCGGCGGTGGACGTGATGTGGAACACGACCTTCTGGTTCGTGAAGATGGCGTCACTGCCGTCCCAGTCCTCCAGCTTGCCGGTGTAGGTGTAGTACTTGCTGTCCTGGAGCGTCTTGAAGAAGGTGAAGATGTTCTTCGCGGCGGCCGAGTCGAGGTTGGTGGCGGTCGCGCGGCCCGAGCGGCCGTTGCCGTTGTTCAGCAGCGTGGCCCCCTGCTGCGCCATCCACTGTTCGACGAACCAGCCGTTCAGGCTCATGCCGAAGCACGTGACGCCCAGGTTGGCGGCCTGGATCTTCTTGCACGCGGCCAGCAGGCCGGCGTAGGTGGTGGGCGGCGCCTTGGGATCGAGACCCGCCTTCGTCATCAGGTTGCGGTTGTAGTACAGCACCGGGCTCGACGAGTTGAACGGCAGCGAGTTCACCTTGCCGCCAATCGTGTAGTAATTGATGACCGGCTTGATGTAGTCGCTGAAGTCGACGTTCTTGACCGAGCTGACGGGCTGGAAGGCCCCGCTGTCCAGGGCGAGCTGGCTGCCCACCTCGAAGATCTGCACCAGGGCCGGCGGCTTGTTCTGCCGGGCGGCCAGGATGGTGGCCTGCAGGCTGTCGTTGTAACTGCCCTTGTACGCAGGCACGACCTTCACGCCGGGGTTGGCCTTGTTGAATTCGTCGGCGCGGGCCTGGATCCACCCGGCGCGTTTGGCGTCCCCGAAGGAATGCCAGAACTCCACCGTGGTCTGCGCGGAAGCGGTGCCCATCGTGGCCAGCGTCAGCAGTATTGTTTTCATGGGATTAAAGTAGGCACCCCCGGTCAGGGGCTTGTCAAGCGGCTACGCGGGCGTTTTGTCGCCGCGACCCACCTGCCATGACCACGTCAGCGGGCGGTCAGCAGCACCTGGGGCAGGTCACCGATCAGGGCGTCCACACCCAGCCGGGTCAGGCGCTCCACGTCCACGACCTCGTTCACGGTCCACGTGTTCACACGCCAGCCTGCGCGCCGTGCCCGCTCCATCAGGGACGGGCCGATCAGGGTGTGGTGCGGGTGCAGGGCCGCGCTGCCCGTGACGCGCATGGCGAGCGGCACGGCGTCCAGCGGCCCCAGCCGGTACGTGCGGTGGATCAGCAGGCCCCGCTCGATCTCTGGCGCGGCCTGCCGGGCGGCCACGAGCAGCAGCGGATTGAAGGAACTCACGATCACCCGCCGGCTCAGACCGTGGGCCCGGACGGCGTCCAGCGACCGCGGCACCCGGTCGTCCGGACGTGCGGACTCGTACTTGAGTTCCACATTGACGTACGCCCCCGTGTCGGCGGCCCATGCCAGCGCCTGATCCAGGGTGGGCACGTCGGGTGGCAACTCGTCCAGGGTCAGGAAGGGCAGCAGCCGGCCGTCCGTCAGGGTGTCGTCATGGTGGATGGCCAGCGTGCCGTCGGACAGGCGCCGCACGTCCAGCTCGACGCCGTCCAGTCCGGCGTCCAGGGCCGCCTGAAAGCCCGCCAGGGTGTTCTCGCGGTGCAGGCGGGGCGTGCCACGGTGACCGAGCAGCAGCGTCATGCCCCCAGGGTAGCCGCTTGACCCGTCCCCTGGGGCAGGCTCCATGCTGGACACACCTCCGGAGGCCCGCCCATGACCCCACCCACCATCCCCCTGATGACGATCGGCGCGTTCGCGCAGGCCACCCGCCTGAGCGTCAAGGCCCTGCGCCTGTACGACGACCTGGAGCTGCTGCCGCCCGAACGAGTCGACGCACAGACCGGCTACCGCTGGTACGCGCCGGCCCAGCTGGGCACGGCCCGGTTGATCGCCCTGCTGCGGCAGCTGGACATGCCCCTGACCGTGATCCGCACCGTGCTGGACGCTCCCAGTGCTGCGCGCCCCACCCTGATCCGTGGGTACTGGGACGGGGCCGAACAGCAGCACGGCACGCGCCGCGCCCTGACCCGCTATGTCCTGAACACCCTGGAAGGAGATGCCACCATGACCCAGACCTTCACCGTCCACACCCGAGACCTGCCTGCCCGCCAGATCGCCACCATCAAGCAGCGGGTGTTCCAGCCGGATCTGGATTCGTTCCTGCCCCAGAGCATGGCCCGCCTGACCGAGCACGTCCGCCATCAGGGAGCCGCCTTCGCGGACGCGCCCTTCGTGATCTACCACGGGGCCGTGACCGCCGACAGCGACGGCCCGGTCGAGGTCTGCATGCCCTACAGCGGATCGCTCAGTCCCCAGGGCGACATCACCCACCGCGAGGAAGCCGCACACCACGAGGCCTACGTGACCGCCACGAAGGCGCAGTTCGTCTTCCCCACCATTCTGGAAGCCTTCGACGCCACGGCCGCGTATGCCGACGCGCACGGCACACGTGGCCCGCTGTCCTGCCGCGAGGTCTATCCCTACGACTGGAACAGCGCGGGCCCGGACGATCCGGCCGGCGAGGTCGCGTGGCCCTTCATCCCCTCGCCCACCTGAACGACCGGGAATGAGCGAACGGCGCTCCGCTCAGATGAACAGCGGGGCGTCGGGGTCGTCGGGCAGGGGGCGGCCCTTGCGGGCCAGCAGGGCTGCCGTCGTGCCGATCCCGATGATCGCGCCGACGGCGATCACGACCAGCGCCCATGTCAGGCGCGCTTGCGTGTCATCAGGAGTGCGGTCCAGAACCATACCCGCAGCATAACAGCCCTCCGTACCGGGGGACGGATGCGATCGGGGCGGGTGGACGGGCGCGCGACGCCACATCTGCCGCGCCCAACCGGCAGCACACCCCATAAGATGACCGCATGCCCAGCTGGATCCCCCGCCCGGATCACGTGTGGAGCGCCGTGCTGGGAGCGGGCGTGCTGCTGGTGGGTGCCCTGAGCATAGGGCCGGTGCTCGCGCCGCGTCCGCACGCGCCGGCCGTGACCCGGGTGGCCCTGCCGCCCCCCCGGCCCGCCACGGCTGAACCGCCGGTGTATGCCTCGACGGGCAGCATCACGCCGCTGATCTCGGGGCGCGTGAATGTGAACACGGCCACCCAGGAGCAGCTGGAGGCGCTGCCGGAGGTCGGGCCGAGCCTCGCGCGGGCGATCATCGCGGGCCGTCCGCACCGCTCGCTGGCCGACCTCGACCGCGTGAAGGGCGTGGGGGTGGCGACCCTCCGGGTGCTCACGCCGCTGGTGTCGTTCTGAGCGGTGCGGCGCTGACGGCGGATGGCGGCCGGGTGGCGTGGCCGATCCCCACCGTGCTGGGCGTGATCGGCGGCATTCTGCTGTCGCTGGGCGTGTGGTGGGGCGGGGTGGCCCTGCTGGGCGGGGCGCTGCTGGCCCTGTCCGATGTCCGGCCGCTGCTGGCCGTGCTGGCCCTGGCCGGCGGCGCGGCCGGGTTCGGTTCGGCGCGGCTGGTCAGCGCCCGCCCCGACGTCCTGCGCCCGTGGCTGGGCGCCCAGGTCACGCTGGAGGGCGAGTGGGACGGCCAGTTCCTGACGCTGCGGGAGCCGCGTGCCCGCGTGGTGCTGGCCCCGAAACCGGCCGTGCGGCCCGGGCACCTGCGCGTGAGCGGGCGCCTGGTCGCTCCGGACAGCCGGCGCACCCCTGGCGGCTTCGACCAGGCCGCGTGGCTGCGTGCCCAGGGCGGCGTGTTCCTGCCCACCCCGACGGCCGTACTGGTGGCAGCCCGCGTGCGCTCCAGCACACGCGAGGGCGGCCTGCGCGGGTGGTTCCGCCACGGCCTGACCGCCGGCCTGCCCCCGCGCCAGGCGGCCCTGATGCAGGCCATCGAACTCGGTGACCGCAACGACATCGGCCGCGAGGACTTCGAGGAGGGCTACGCCGTGCGGGACGCCTTCGCCCGCTCGGGCCTCGCGCACCTGATGGCGCTGTCGGGGCAGAACGTCGCCCTGATCACGGGCGTGCTCGTGTGGCTGATCGGCCGCGTGGGCTGGCCGCCGGGCGTGCGCTACGGCGTACCGGCGTTCCTGCTGATCTTCTACCTGTTGCTGGTGGGCCTGTCGCCGAGCATCACCCGCGCCGTGATCATGGGCTTCGTGGTGCTGGTGGCACTGGCGATCGGGCGCGGCAAGGTCGACCCCTACGGCCTGACCGCGCTGGCCGCCCTGGTGTGCCTGCTGCTGTTCCCGCTGTGGCTGCTGGACATCGGCTTCCAGCTGTCGTTCCTGGCCGTGCTGGGCCTGACCCTGGCCGGACGCGCCGCCGACCGCCTGCCCGCCGCGCTGCCGTACTGGCTGCGGACGGCGGTCGCCGCGACCGTCCTGGCCGAGCTTGCCACGCTGCCGGTCATCGCGGGCACCTTCGGGCAGCTGCCGCTGGTGGGCCTGCCGGCGAACCTGCTGGCCGCGCCGGTCATGGCCGTGCTGGTGCCCACCGGCTTCCTGGCAGGACTGCTGGGGCCGCTGGCCGCACCGCTGAACCTCCTGAACCGCGTGCTGGCCGACGCCCTGCTGGGGATCGCGTGGGCCGCCGGGCAGTTCCCGGTGCTCCCGTGGGGCACGGTCTCCCCGGCCGGCGTGATCGCCTACGCCGTGTGCGCCGGAGCCGGCGTGCTGTGGCTGCGGGGCCGCGTCCGGGCACCCGCCGTTCTGGGCACCGTGCTCGCGTGTGCGCTCCTGACCGCGCTGCCCGGCCGCCTGCACCCCCCGCGCGATCTGGTCTTTCTGGACGTGGGCCAGGGCGACAGCACCCTGCTGCGCGTGCCCGGCCTGACCATGCTGGTCGATGCCGGCGGCTCCGTGAACAGCGACTACGACGTCGGGGGCCGCACGGTCGTTCCGGCCCTGCGGGCCCTGGGCGTGCGGAAGCTGGACGTTGTTGTGGCCACCCATGCCGATACCGACCACATCGAGGGGCTGACGAGTGTCCTGCGTTCGTTGCCCGTCGGGGAGCTATGGATCGGGCACCGAAAGGCGGGCGACCCGGTGCTGGACGCCGTGCTGGCTGCCGCCCAGGAACGCCACGTGCCCGTGCGCGAGGTCACGCGCGGCGACCGGATCAGCGCCGCCGGGCTCAGCGTGACCGTCCTGTGGCCACCGGGGAATGTGTGGTCGACCGCCGACAACGACAACTCGGTGGCCGTGAAGGTCGAGTCCGGAGCGTGGAGCACCGCCCTGCTGGGAGATCTGGCCGACCCCGCCGAATCCATGATCGGCGTGGGGAACCTTGACGTGCTCAAGGCCGCGCACCACGGCAGCCGCTTCAGCACCGGGGCGGCCCTGCTGGCCCAGGCCACGCCGCAGCACGCCGTCATCAGCGTGGGCCGCAACACCTATGGCCACCCCAACGCCGACGTGCTGGGCAGGCTTCAGGCGGCAGGCACGAAGGTCTGGCGCACGGATGAGGTGGGGACGATCACGTGGCCTGTACCGTGATCAGTCCCAGGTCAGCCGGGGATCTCTCCTGCCGGTCATGAGCCAGAACATCACAGCAGCATGGGCTTTCGACAATGGCACGGTCTCCCGGTAAGGCACTGTAAGGCCATCCTGGAAGGTGATATCCGGCAGCCCTGTCGCCTTCACGGCTGCTGGATCAGACGCGCTGTGTTCACGATGCTCGTGCAGTTCAAGCACAGCACGCCCACCCTGAGTCCAGAGATACAGATCACCGAAGGAGGTCTTCCCATCGCCCCAGCCGATCAGGAAGGGACTCGTTTCATCGGTGCGCCGGGTCAATTCCCGCCTGACCTCATGGGTCGACAGGTGCTCAAGGTGCACATTTTTGCCATCCAACACATACTCCACTTCATAGACCGGGAAGTGAGTCGTCCTGACCCGCTGACCTGAACCATCAACCCTTCACGTATCGACTGAACGCGGCCCGACGTCCACCCGCTGCCCCGTCCGGGCCGACCCGTACAGGGCGTCCAGCACGCGCATCTGGGCCACGGCGTCGGCGGGTGGGTAGGGGTTGGGGGCGTGGCCCTGCGCGGCCTGCTGGAACAGCGTGACCATCTCGGTATAGGCATTGGCGGGAGCGATCACTTCCTCGCGGGTGCCGTCAGCGGTGCGGATCGTCAACGTGACAGGCTGGTCGTCGGCCGGGCTGGACACGTACGGCGACTCCATCGTGCCGCGCGTGCCGATCACGGTCAGGCGCTGCGTGTCGGGACTGCCCCAGTTGAAGCCGCAGTCCAGGGTGACGAGCGCACCGGGGTACTCCAGCGTGCCGCTCAGCGAGGCGTCCACGCCGCCGGGTGTCCACAGGGCCTGCGCGGTGGCGGCCACCGGCTCCCCGAGCAGCAGGCGGGTGGTGTTCACGCAGTACGTCCCCACGTCGTACAGCGCCCCGCCGCCCTTGGTCGCGTCCCAGCGGATATCGCCCGCGTTGTCCAGGCCGAAGCCGAAAGCGCTGCGCACCACGCGCACCTCGCCCAGTTCGCCGCCCTGCACGATGTCCCGCACACGCCTGAGGTACGGGTGGCAGCGCGGGGCGAAGGCCTCCATGGCGGTCTTCCCCGTCTGCTCGGCCACGTCCACGATCTCACGGGCCTGGGCGGCGTCCAGGGTGTAGGGCTTCTCGGTCAGCACATGCTTCCCGGCCCGCAGCGCCGCCAGCGTCCACGGCTGGTGCCCGTCGTTCGGCAGTGGGATGTACACGGCGTCCACGTCACTGTCCAGCACGTCCTGATACCCGCCCACGATGGGAATGTTCCACTGCTGCGAGAACGCCTGGGCGTGTTCGGATGACGTATCTCGCACGCCCACGGCGACGACCTCGCCTCCAGCCGCACGCATGGCGGGAACAAGACGGCGTGCAATGCGGGCGGCGCCCAGGATGCCCCAGCGGAAGGTGGTCATGGAGACAGGCTAGCGTGTGAGAGGCAGGGTGCCGGGCGAACCCCTCAGTCAGCTGCGCTGACAGCTCCCCTGGGAGGGAGCCAACCATCACGTCGTTGCCTCCCCTTGAGGCGAGATCCCCCGCAGGGGCGTAGGGGTTATCCCACTTCCCTACCGCTTGTGCAGCAGGTACACCTTCGGATGATGCCCGCCGCTGGCAACCTGGAGGAGTTCCTGGGCGTGCCATTTCTGCTGGTTCTGGAGCACGCGCTCGAACAGGCGGATCTCGTGGGTGATCACGGCCAGGCGGCCCTGTTTGCTCGTCAGGCGGTGCATCTCCGACAGGAAGGCGGGGTACAGGGCCTCGTTGTCGACGTGGGTGCCGATCGCGTCGCCCCAGGGCAGGTCGCCCACGATCAGGTCGAAGCTGCGGGCCGGCAGGCCGGTGTGCAGGGCGTCAATGCATGCGACCTCGATGTCGCGCTTCGCGGCGTGGATGTTCGACTTCGCGCAGTCCACGGCCCGCTGGTCGATGTCCACGCCGACCATGGCGGCACTCGGCCCCATCAGCTCGCGCTCGATCAGGAGCGTGCCGCTGCCGCTCATGGGGTTGAAGATGCGGTCTTCCTCGCGCTGCCCGGCCAGCTTGTGCACGGCGTAGGCAATGGTGGCGTTCAGGCCGCCGTGCATGTTGCACACGCGCCACGCGCGGGCCGACAGGGGTCTGGGGGTGATCCGGGCCAGCACGTCCCAGCCGGGGCCGTCCAGTTCAGGGCGCAGGCGGATCAGCAGCTCGCCGTTCTCGGGATCGTGCGGGAGGTTCAGACCCTGTTCCAGTTCCTCGGCCAGGCGCTGCATGACGCTGGATTCCCTGCCCGCCGCGCCGATGCGGAAGGACGCATGGTGCCCGACCTGCACGACGCTGCGCAGGTACTCGGTCAGTTCCGAGAGCTGCTGGTTGCCCAGCAGACCGCGCGGCCGGGGCACGTCCCAGGTCTGGATGCGGTACACGGCGATCACGGACTTCATGCGGGTCAGGCGGTCGGGATCGCCGGGATACCAGAAGCGCGGGCCACGGATGTCGCGGGCCAGGGGCACGGCGGCGAGTTCGGTCTCGGCGACCCGCTCCAGGCCGCTCAGGGCATCGAGTTCGTATTCGTGCGCCTTCTGGCGGGTGCGGTGGTCGACCTTCGGGCGGCTGGTCTTGCGTCCGGTGCCGTGGGGCCGGTCGGCCCGTGGGTGGTCGGCACGCGGTCGGTCGGCGGGGGGTCGGGCAGGGCGGGCGGGACGGGGCATGACAGATGAGTATAGCCGTGTCCGGGGAGGGGGGCGTAGACTCCGCTCGTTCTCATGACCCGTCTGCCTCCTGCCCCGCCCTCCACCCCCCCCGGCCCCGGCGGTCGTCGTCTGCGCAAGCCCCTGCTGTCACGCCTGAGTCCGCCGCAGCTGATCGCCCTGTCTTTCGCGGCGGCCATCTTCGTGGGGGCAGTGCTGCTGTGGCTGCCGGTCATGCACGGCGTGAATCCGGACGGCACACGGCGCAGCGTGAATTTCCTGCAGGCACTCTTCACGGCGACCAGTGCGCTGTGCGTGACCGGCCTGAACGTCATCGACCCCTCCAAGGACTTCAACCGGCTGGGACAGGTGGTCATCATGCTGCTGATCCAGCTGGGCGGCCTGGGGATCATCACCTTCGGGACGTCGTTCGCGCTGCTGTCGCGGCGGCGGGTGAACTTCTCCGACCGCATCCGGCTGGCGCAGCAGGTCAGTGCCCTGAATGCCGGCGACGTGCTGCCGCTGATCCGCAACATCTTCCTGTTTACCTTCGTGATCGAGGCCGTCGGGGCGCTGCTGCTGCTGCCCGCCTTCGTCCCGCGTGAGGGCTGGGGGCGCGGCACCTTCTACGCCATCTTCCACTCGATCAGCGCCTTCAACAACGCGGGCTTCGCGCTCTACAGCGACAACCTGATGGGCTTCGTGGGCGATCCGCTGGTCAGCATCGTGATCTCGCTGCTGATCATCCTGGGCGGCACGGGCTTTCTGGTGCAGCTGAACGTGGTGGGGCGGCTGCTCAATCCGCGCCGTCAGCGCCTGATGGTTCACAGCAAGCTGGTGCTCACCATGATGGGCGTGTTGCTGGCCCTGGGCACCGTGGCGTACCTGGCGCTGGAGTGGAGCAACCCGAAGACGCTGGGGCCGCTGGGCTTTGGGGACAAGTTGCTCGCGTCGTTCTTCCAGAGCGTGACCACGCGCACGGCCGGCTTCAACACGCTGGACTACGGCGCGATGGGCGTGCCGGTCATCTTCATCTCGATCCTGCTGATGTTCATCGGCGCGAACCCCGGCAGTACCGGGGGCGGGATCAAGACCAGCACCTTCTACGTGATGATGGCCTCGGCGTGGAGCATGGTGCGCGGCCGGCGCGACATCACCCTGTTCCGCCGCCGCCTGGACACCGAGACGGTGCTGCGGGCCATGACGGTCGGCCTGCTGAGCATCGGGCTGGTCAATGTCATGCTGATCGCGCTGCTGATGCTCAACTCGCGTCCGGAGATCCTGTTCGTGCAGCTGTTTTTCGAGGCGGTCAGCGCCTTCGGCACGGTGGGCCTGAGCATGAACACCACGCCACTGCTCAATCCGGGCCAGCACGTCATCCTGATCCTGCTGATGTTCCTGGGCAGGATCGGGCCGCTCACCTTCGCCGTGGCCTTCAGCCGCCCGGAGAGCCGCGACCTGGTGCGCTACCCGGCCGACAAGGACATCCTGATCGGGTAGGGGCGCGGCCGCGCTACCCTGGAATGCGCGAAAGGACACTGTTGACATGAAGACCAAACAATGCCTCGTGATCGGCCTGGGCCGCTTCGGTACGGCCGTCGCCACCACCCTCTACGAGATGGGCCACGAGGTCGTCGCCATCGACCACGGCGAGGAGAACGTCGACCGGGTCATGAACCTCGTCACGCATGCGGCTATCGTGGACGCCACCGACGAACGGGCGCTGCGCTCGATCGGGGTCGCGGAGTTCGACGTGGTCGTGGTGGCGATCGGCACGGACGTGCAGGCGAACATCCTGGCGACCATGAACGCCAAGAGCCTGGGCGCGACCTACGTGGTCAGCAAGGCCATCGACGAGATGGCCCGCCGCGTGCTGGAGCGCATCGGGGCCGACCTCGTGATCCGCCCGGAACACGACATGGGCGTGCGGCTGGCGCGGCAGATCGCCACCCCGAACATCGTGGACACCCTGGATCTGGGCGGCGACTACGCCATCGTCGAGATCGAGGCCAACGAGCGCCTGAAGGGCACGCTGCGCGACCTGAACCTCACCGGGCGCTTCGGGGTGCAGATCATCGCCATCAGCCACGCCGGGAAGATCGAGGTCACGCCCCGCGCCGAGGACATCATCAAGCCGCATGACCGGCTGGTCGTGATCGGCACCAGCCACAACCTGGACGAACTGCGCCGCTTCCTGGGCGAGTAGCGCCGACTCATAGCGGTAACGAGAGGAATTGAAGGCCAATACCTTCATTTCCTCTGGGGCGAGCGGAGCGAGTCGCCGAAACAGACAGCGGCCTACGTGGAGTTGATGGAGGTGCCTTTCACCCATCAACGTAACGGAATACCGCTGTCAGGTCACTGCCGTTGTGCCCGCATCCGTGGGCAGGCCAGCGTGCCCCGGATGCTCAGCGCCTCCACGGCGGCGCGATCCGGCAGGGGGCCACTCACGCGGGTGCCGGGCTGGATGGGCACCTTCACCGGCGGCACGTCGAGGATCACGCGGGCCTTCAGGCGCAGGGCGCGCTCCAGACACGCGGCGTCCTGGGCGTCCAGCGTCACGGGGTATGTACGGCCTGCTGTGGTGATGGTCACCGCCGTGCCCTGTACCGGCGCGGCGTCCAGCACCCGCGCCGCCCGGCCCTGCGCGGCCAGCGACGCGCTCAGGGCCGCCAGCACCGGCAGCAGCGCGGCCAGCCCCCACACGGTCATGGGCCGGGCCACGCCGGGGCGCAGCAGCAACAGGATCAGGGCTGCGGCGACCAGCACGGCGAACAGCGAGTACAGAACCGACATCGGCCGTCAGTGTACCCGGCCTATCCCGGTATGCTGGCCGCCACCCACTCCAGCGCCGCCTGGGCGTGGTTCAGCACCGAGAGGTGGCCGTCGCCGTCGGTCACGCGCAGTTCCGCGCCGGGGATGTGCTCGGCCAGCCACTCGCTGTGCGCAGCGGGCACCACGCGGTCGTCCCGGCCGTGCAGCAGGAGGGTGGGCACACGGATGTCGGCCGGCTCGAAGCCCCACGGGCGGACATACGCGAGGTCGTCGTCGATCAGGGGCGCGGGGCCATGCGGCAGGGCCGGGCCGACGACGCTGTTCAGCCACGCCCACGGGCCTTGCAGGGCGGCGTGGTCGGCGGGTGTGAACAGCTCCGGGTCGAAGGGGGGATCGGTGGCCTCGTAGGCCTCCTTCGCGGCGCGACCGGCAGCGGCGGCCTCCAGCGCGGCGGACGAGTGCATCCCGGCGTACCAGTCCAGCCCCTGAACCCCATATGGCGCGAGGCCCGCGATGCTGACCGCCGCCACGACCCGCTGCCGAGACAGCGCGGCGCTCGCTAGGGCGTGGGGGCCGCCGCCGGAGTGCCCCAGCACGGCGTAGCGTTCCAGGCCAAGCGCGTCGGCCACAGCCAGGGCGTCCCCGGCCGCCGACGCGACGGAGCGGTCAGGGCGGGGCGTGCTGCCACCGTAACCGGGCCGGTCGTAGCCGATCAGACGCAGGTTGAGCCGCCGGGCCGCCCCGGACAGCGGTTCGGGCGGCGGGCCGATGTTCGGGGTGCCGTGGTGCCACACGACCGGGAAGGCGTCGGTCGAACCGGCGTCGTAAACGTGCAGGGTACGGCCGTCCAGCGTCACATCCGTCTCGGTGACCATCCGACTCCTTTTGCTATACAAAGAATTTCTGAGCGAATTCTGTTCCGCAAAGAACATAGCACGGCCCCCTGACCGAGTCCGGCGTTCGCCCCGGCGCACGACCTATCATCACTCCAGATGTCTTCCTCGGCTCCGGTGGGTGTGTTCGACAGTGGCGTGGGCGGCCTGAGCGTCCTGGCCGAGCTGCGCCGGGAACTCCCGCACGAGGACGTGCTGTACCTGGGCGACACGGCGCACGTGCCCTACGGCGACCGCAGCGAGGAGGACGTGATCGACCTGACCGAGCGGGCGGTGGCGGCGCTGGAGGCGCGGGGCGTGAAGGCAGTCGTGGTGGCGTGCAACACCGCTGCGGCCTTCAGCCTGTCGCGGGTGCGGTCGCGCTTCGCGTTCCCGGTGATCGGGCTGGTGCCCGCGGTGAAACCCGCCGCGCAGGCCACCCGCACGGGCCGGGTCGCCGTGCTCGCCACGCCCGTGACCCTGAAGGGCCAGCTGATGAAGGACGTGATCCGCGACCACGCCGAGCCGCTGGGGGTCGAGGTGACTGGCGTGGTGAACCTGAAGCTGGTGCCCCTGGTCGAGGCCGGGCACGCCGACAGCCCCGAGGCGCGGGCCGAACTGCGGGCCACCCTGGCCCCGCTGCGCGACGCCGGCGTGGATCAGCTGGTGCTGGGCTGCACGCACTACCCCTTCCTGGCCCCGGCGATCCACGCTGAGTTCGGGGATACCTTCACGCTGGTCGACAGCGGCGCCGGCGTGGCGCGGCACACGCGGCGCGTGCTGGAGCAGGGGCAGCTCCTGAACGCGCAGACCACGCCCGGCACCGTCACCTACCTCGTGACGGGCAGTGTGGAGGCGGCCACTCCGGTCATCGCGGCCCTGAGCGCCACCCCCCTGACCGCCATGCCCCGAACTGAAAACGGGCATAGTGGGGAACATCTCCCTGCGGCGGCCACGCTGCGAATCGAGTCCATCCACACATGACCCAGGCCACATGACCCAGCACCGCCCTGCCATGCCCGTCCGTGAGGGCCGGGATGCCCTGACCCCCCGCCCCCTGAGTGTCCGGCGCGGCGTGAACCCGCACGCGCCCGGCAGCGCCCACCTGATCCTGGGCCGCACCGAGATCCTGGCGACCGTCACGCTGGAGGACAAGCCCGCGCCGCACATGCGGGGGCGCAAGGAGGGCTGGCTGACCGCCGAATACGCCATGCTTCCCCGCGCCACGCACGACCGGCAGGCCCGCGAGCGCAACCTCCAGAATGGCCGCCGCCACGAGATCCAGCGCCTGCTGGGCCGCGCGCTGCGCTCCAGCATGGATCTGCGCCCGTTCCGCAACCAGACCATCTACGTGGACTGCGACGTGCTGGTCGCGGACGGCGGCACGCGGGTGGCGAGCGTCCTGGCGGGGCACGCCGCCCTGCACGACTTCTGCGACCGGCTGGTCAAGCAGGGCAAACTGACCGAGTGGCCGATCCGGCACAACGTCGGCGCGATCAGCGTGGGCCTGATCGGCACTGAGCTGCGCGTGGATCTGGACTACGCCGAGGACAGCACCGCGCGGGCCGACCTGAACGTCGTCGCCACCGACACCGGCCTGATCATCGAGGTGCAGGGCGGGGCCGAGGACGGCCCGGTCACGCCCTCCGAGTACGTGCAGCTCCTCACGGCGGGGACGGACGCCGTCCAGCGCGTGATGGCCGACCTGACCCGGCAGCTCGCGGCGATTCAGGGTCTCTGAAGCACCGCCCGCGCTGTCCGGGCAGACGCCTGCGCTAGACTCGTCGGCATTCCAAGGAGGTCTGGCATGAGTGTGACGGGATTCATCGGGCGGGCGCTACTGTCGAGCTTGTTCATCAAACAGGGAATCGAGCATTTCCAGAACCCGGAGCCGATCGTGCGCGCGGCGCGGGGGGCCGAGGTACCCGAGCCTGAACTGGCCGTGAAGGTCAATTCCGGCGTCATGCTGGGGGCCGGGGCCCTGATGGCCCTGGGCGTCGCCCCGCGCCTGATGAGCACGGCCCTGGCGACCAGCCTGATCCCGACCACCGTGATCGGCCACCCGTTCTGGGACAAACAGGGCAAGGAACGCCAGCAGCAGCAGGTGCAGTTCCTGAAGAACCTCGCCCTGTTCGGTGCCCTGCTGTACGTGACCAGCCAGGACTGAGGCACAGCGGTAGCAGATATGCCGCTTACAAGTACAGTGGCGGCTGTCGCGGCAGATTCGCGGCATGGAAGCCGTCATCCCAAGGAAAACGCCCTTCCCGGTCAGGCCAGATCATCTGCAAGGTAGCGAAGTTGAAGCCCTGGTAGAACCACATACCGGTGCCAAGATACTCGCGGTAATGCTGTTGATCCACTGTCCGAAAGGCAACCTCGTATCCTTCGATCACCTCGGAGGAGGGGTTCTTGTCGTATTGACGATGCCCGTCTCTTGCAAGGATCCCGACATTGTTCAGCATGAGGTGCATGTTCTCCAGTGACATCCCGAACACGATCACTTCTGGATGGCCATAACTTTTCTGGAGTCCGATGGTATACGCAAACGCTGGGAGATCATCTTCTTCCGGGATTAGAACCACATGCCAACCAAACTGCTTGATGTTCCTGATCACGGCCTCGTCGTAATCATCGTCTGGCTGCGGCCAGGGTTGATCGGAAGTGCTCACAGCACCCGCAGCCGGTGGAAGGCCAGGGCCAGCGTGCCCGCCAGCGCCACGGCGATCCCCAGAACGATCCAGATGCCGTAGGGATCGTCATGGAAGGGCACGGGCACGTTCATCCCGAAGATGCTGGTCACCAGGGTCGGGATGGCGACCAGGATCGTGGTCACGGTCAGCACCTTCACGACCTGATTCACGTTGTTGCTGATCACGCTGGCAAAGGCCCCGGCCATGCTGGTCAGGATGTTGCTGGCGATCGACGCCATCTCGATGGCCTGGAGATTCTCGATCAGGACGTCGTCGAGCAGATCCGAATCCTCCTCGTACATCTCGAAGATCCGGTCGCGTTTGACGCGCTCCATCATGGCCTCGTTGGCCTTCAGGCCGGTCATGAAGTACACCAGGCTCTTTTCCAGCTTCAGGAGGTTCAGCAGCTCGCGGTTCTGCTGGCTGTTCTCCAGCTTGTCCTCGATCGCGTCCACGCGCTTGTTGATCTGGCGCACGTCGATCAGGAAGCGCTGGGCGTTGCGCAGGAAGAGTTGCAGCGTCAGGCGGTTCTTCTTGACGGTGCTCACGCGGCGGACCAGACCGCTCAACACGTCCTTGATCACCGGGTTCTCCGGCAGGCTGCACACCGTCACGACGCAGTGATCCGTGTGCAGGATGCCCAGCGGCACCGTGTCGTAGGGGATGTCACTCTCCTCGGGCAGGCGGTAGCTGGTCTGCATGATCATCAGCAGCTGCCCGTCCTCGCGCTCGAAGCGCGATCTCTCGTCCGGGTCGAGGGGATACGACAGGTAGTCGAGATCCAGCCCTGTCTCGCGCGACACGCGGGCCAGTTCTTCGGGCGTGGGGTCGGCGGCGTTCACCCAGCAGCCGTCGGTATAGGCCTCCAGGGTGGTGAGTTTGCCGCCGATGGAGCGGTAGTACGTCAGCATGGCGTGGCCTGCCGGCGCGGGTCAGTGTGGGGCATGGCGCGTCCTCCGGGGAGCAGGTGGCGTGATCCGGTGGCCGGGCTGCAAACTGGGCGGTTCGGGTTCGGGGTTCACGGACATCACCTCCTGGCCGGAGTGGGGGGCCGGACGCGCGGCCGGGCTGGGGCGGGCAGGAGCGCGGGGCTCCCGCATGGGCGCGGTCATCGTAGCGGGCGGGCATGACCGGAGGCAAGCCACACCCCACCACACAGCACGAGGCCCCCAGCGAACCGGGGGCCTCGGAGCTGCGCTGGTCTTACAGACCGAAGAACGCGCGGTTCTTCTCGATGTAGCTTTCCTCGCCGGCGGGCGTGTCCTCCTCGGGGAAGATGGCGCTGACCGGGCACGCGGGCACGCACGCACCGCAGTCGATGCACTCGTCCGGGTGAATCAGGAACATCTCGCCGGCGTCGTAGATGCACTCGACCGGGCACACTTCGGTGCAGGCCTGATCCTTGGTGCCAATGCAGGGGCTGGTGATGATGTGCGGCATGGGGGACAGTATGCACACGCCGCCAGGGGGGCGCAAGGGCGAAGATGGACAGGATTTCATGCGCTGTCGCGGCCTCCGGGGGCGTCTGTCACCCCGGACGGCTGGCGTCAGGACGCCGGGGAACCCAGATGTGCCGCTGCCAGGATCAGATCCGCGTCCTTGTCCACGTCGGTGCCCACAGCGGCGTGGGGCGTGACCAGCGCCCGGGCGGTCACGCCCAGCAGCCCCGAGACCGTCTCCTCCAGCGCGTGCACCGTCAGGCGACCCGTCAGCAGCCGCAGCAGCACGCCAGGGCCGATCAGGCCCGCCAGCCGCAGCGGAGCCTTGCGGGCGGCCAGCACGTCGCGCAGGCGCGGCAGGAACTGACCGACCAGGGCCGGATCGACCAGAAACAGGTTCCCGCCTGTGAAGCTGCCGTCCTTCAGGCGGGCATACGTACGTTTCACGCCGGGGTACGCGGCCTCGCAGACCTCGCGGCGCACGACCGGATAGACCAGGGCGGCCTCCGGCGGCGCACTGTCCAGCACGTCGCGCACGTGGTCACCGGTCAGCATGGGGATATCGGCCGTGGCGACCAGCACCCGTTCGCCGGGGGCGCTGCCGGTCGCCGCGAGCGCCTCCAGACCGGCCTCCAGGTTGCCCAGCAGCGTGCCCACGTCGGTGACGCGCAGGTCGATCAGCGCGTCGATCTCGGGCGTGGTGGGGCCGACATACGCCACGCAGCGGATCCGGCCGCTGCCGCGCAGGGCGTGCAGGACATGGGCGGCCATCGGGATCCCGCCCACCGGGATCAGGGGTTTGACGTTCACACCGTGCGCGGCAGCAAACGGGTCGCCGGGATCGCCACCGCCCAGCACGACGGCGCTCCAGCGGGTCTCGGGTTCTGACATTGCGGTTCAGCGTAGCAGAGCGCATCCAGTACCCGGCACCGCTGCGCTCAGGACGGGGCGGGCACCTCCAGCGTGGCCGTGAACCCCTGGCCGGGGGCGCTCTCCAGCGTCAGGGTGCCGCCGTGCAGTTCGGCCGCGCGGCGGGCCAGGGCCAGTCCCAGGCCGTGCCCGTCGCCGCTGCGGCTCTCGTCGGGACGGTAGAAGGCCTCGCCCAGTCGGGCCAGGACCTCCCCGGACACGCCGGGGCCGTCGTCGTGCACGGTGACGCGGGCGTGGCCGGACACACAGTCCACCCGGACGGTGACCGTCGCGCCCGGCGCGTGCCGCACGGCATTCATGGTCAGGTTCCAGATCGCCTGCCCCAGCAGCACCCGGTCGCCGGGTACGGTCACGGCCTGGGGGGCGTCGAGATCCACGTCGGCCTCCGGCGCGAACTCGCGGGCCCGGTCCACGGCATCGGCGGCCAGGTCGCGCAGCGGCACCGGGGCGTGGCCCAGCGCGGCCGGATCGCGGGCCAGCAGCAGCAGGTGGTTCGCCAGCTGCGACAGCCGCGTGATGTCCGTGCCGATCTCGCGCAGGTCGTCGCGGTAGCGTTCGGCGTCGCGGTCGCGGGCCAGGGCGCCGTCCACGCGGGCGGTCAGGGCCGCCAGCGGGCTGCGCAGGTCGTGTGCGGCGGCGCGCAGGAAGGCCTGTTCGCGGTCACGGGCATCGGCCAGGGTGTGAAAGCTGGTCTGCAGGGTACCGGCCAGCCGGGCGAGTTCATCGGTGTCGCCGGCACCGGGCAGGGGGCGCCGCAGGTCGCCGCCGGAGCCGATGGCACGGGCGGCGCCCTCCAGATCCCGCACCGGCCGCAGCAGCCGCCCCGCGACGATCCAGCCGAGTGCCAGCGTGGACAGCAGCGCCAGGGGCAGCAACAGCAGCAGCGCCTGTCCGAAGGCCCGCCGCGCCACGCCCAGCGCCCGCGCATCCGAGGCCACCGTCAGTACCGCCTGGGTGCCGCGCAGGGGCCGCACGATGATCACCTGCTCGTTTTTCTGGTACGCCCCCTCGCGCTGCTCGGCCGGAATGCCCGCCGGGAAGCGCGGCGTGCTCAGCTGGGCCAGCTGACCGTCCTGCACGCCCACCAGCCGCAGTTCCAGACCGGAGCGCGGGCCACTCTCGTCGGCCACCCGTTCCAGATCGTTCTCGTCCACCACCACACCACCAGGCCAGCCCTCCAGCCCCAGCGGGCCGCCCCCGCGCAGCATGGCTTCCAGCCGCGTCTGCACGGCTCCGGCGGCGCTCAGGGCCTGCTGCACCTGACTGCGCCACAGCAGCCCGCTGACCGCGAAATACAGTCCTGCGGCCACCAGCACCACCGCCAGCGCGGTCGCCAGCGCCGAGAACAGTGCCAGGCGGGCCCGCAGGGTCAGGCGCATGGGGGGCAGGGAGAGCAGAGGGCTGAGAGCAGAGAGCCGAGGGCCACGGGCAGGGGGCGGACAGCGCTGGACACGGCCCTCAGCGCTCCACGCGGTAGCCGCGTCCGCGTTCGCTGGTGACGGCCTCGGGGGCGAGCTTGCGCCGGAGGTAGCGGATATACACGTCCACGATGCGCGGCTCGCCCTCGAATTCCGGCCCCCACACGCGGTCGAGCAGTTCCTCGCGGGTGAACCAGCGCTCCGGGGCCAGCGCCAGCGCCTCGACCAGACCGTATTCGCGGCCCGTCACGGCGACTTCCTGGCCGTCCCAGGTGACGGTGCGGGCCACGGTATCGATGGTGCCGCGACCGCCCGCGAAGGCAGCATTCGGAGCGCTCTGACCACGTTCGCGGCGGCTCAGGGCCCGCAGCGTGGCGAGCAGTTCCGCCGTGGCGAAGGGCTTGACCAGATAGGCGTCGCCGCCCAGATCCAGGCCCTGCACGCGGTCACCCAGGTCGCCCCGCGCCGTCAGGAACAGGATGGCCGAGGCCACCCCGCCCGCGCGCAGCTGCCGCGCGATCTCGAAGCCGTCCAGGCCGGGCAGCATGACATCCAGGATGACCAGCGGATACTCGCCCAGCATGCCGGCCTCCAGACCGCCGGGGCCGGTCTGTTCCCACGTGACCGCGTAGCCCGCCTCGCGCAGCGCCGCGACCGTGGGCTGGGCGATCCGGGGGTCGTCCTCGACGAACAGCAGTCTCACGCCCGCAGTGTACGGGGGGCGGTTAAGCCTGCGTGAAGTGCCGGCGCCGGCTCTGTGGCACGACCTGTCGGCGGTGCCGGCCTCCCCGCCACTGCGCCGCTGTGTGCCGGCCCACGGTCCAGTCAGCCTTGAGTCTGGTACACTCAACTTCACGGGGCGACCTGCGCCCTGCCCACCCTTTCACCTTCCCGGAGGACTGTTCTTGAGGCGGCTTAACCCCTGGCTGATCGTGCTGTTCGTGCTGGCACTGTTCCTGATGTTCTCGCAGTCATCCAACCTGTCGCGCGTCAGCGTGAACTACAACGAATTCAAGACCCTGCTCGATCAGGGCAAGGTCGAGCGCGTCGTCGTGCGCGAGAGCGAGGCGACCGTCACGCTCAAGGAGCAGACCCCGGTGACCGTCAACACGGCGCGGGGCACCGCGACCAACAACGTCAGCGCGTTCACCGTGCGGCTGCCCAACTCGCTGGCCACGCCGGACTCCGGCCTGATCCAGCAGCTCCAGGCGCAGAACGTGAACCTGCGCTTCGAGCAGCCCAGCCAGTGGCTGAACATCCTGCTGAACTTCCTGCCCATCATCCTGCTGATCGGCATGATGTACTTCTTCTTCATGCGCGCCCAGGGCGGCCAGAACGGCGTCATGCAGTTCGGGCAGTCCCGGGCCAAGAAGTACGGCAAGGAAAACCGCGTGCCCACCAAGTTCACCGATGTGGCCGGACACGAGGAAGCCAAGCGGGAACTCGTCGAGGTCGTGGACTTCCTGAAGAACCCCGGCAAGTACCACCAGATTGGCGCGGAGATCCCCAAGGGCGTGCTGCTGGTCGGCCCTCCCGGCACCGGTAAGACGCTGCTGGCCCGCGCGATTGCCGGCGAGGCCGACGTGCCGTTCTTCAGCGTCAGCGCGTCGGAATTCATGGAGATGTTCGTGGGCGTGGGCGCCAGCCGCGTGCGCACGCTGTTCGAGGACGCCCGCAAGAGTGCCCCGGCCATCATGTTCATCGACGAGATCGATTCGATCGGGCGCAAGCGCGGCGCGGGCATCGGCGGCGGCCACGACGAGCGCGAGCAGACCCTGAACCAGATCCTCTCGGAGATGGACGGCTTCGACAAGACCTCGTCGGTGATCGTGCTGGGCGCGACCAACCGCCCCGACGTGCTCGACCCGGCGCTGCTGCGCCCCGGCCGCTTCGACCGTCAGGTGACCATCGACCTGCCGAACCTCAAGGAGCGCGAGGCGATCCTCAAGGTGCACCTGCGCAACAAGCCCATCGCCAGCGGCGTGGACGTCAACGAGGTCGCCAAGAGCACGCCGTACTTCTCGGGGGCCGACCTCAAGAACGTCACCAACGAGGCCGCGCTGGAGGCCGCCCGGATCGGCAAGACTGTGATCGAGATGAGCGACTTCTACCGCGCGCTCGACAAGATCACGCTGGGTCTGGAGAACGGCTCGCTGACCATCAGCGACGCCGAGAAGAAGGCCATCGCCTTCCACGAGGCCGGGCACGCCGTGACCGCCGCCGTGATCCCCGGCAGCGACAAGCTCCAGAAGGTCAGCATCATCCCGCGCGGCCGGGCGCTGGGCGCCGCGTTCTATCTGCCGGAAGAACAGGTGCTCATGAGCAAGGAACGCCTGGAGAACCAGCTGGTCGTCGCGCTGGGAGGCCGCGCCGCCGAGGAGGTCTTCATGGGCAGCGTGACCTCGGGGGCCGCCGACGACTTCCGCAAGGCGACCAACATCGCAAGGAAGATGGTGCTCGAGTGGGGCATGGGCGACAACTTCAAGAACATGGCCCTGACCACCGACTCCGGCCCGGTGTTCCTCGGCGAGGACATGACCAAGCCCAAGGCCTTCAGCGAGCACACCTCGCAGCTCGTCGACGAGGACGTGAAGCGCATCCTGACCCGCGCCTTCGAGCGGGCCCGCGACATCGTCAGCGAGTACCGCGTGGCCATGCAGGAAGTCGCCGACGCCCTGCTGACGCAGGAGCTGATCACCGGCGACGTGGTGCGGGAGGCGGTGGCCCGCGCGGGCGGCCAGCCCACCCCGATGCCCCAGACCACCGCCTGAACCTCTGAAACGGCCAATCCCCCCCGCCCCGAGCGGGGGGTTTTCGCGGCGTTGAACCGTTCACCCCGTCAGCCCCGTACCCTGGACGTGACATGGATACCCATGGCTGACGCTCCCACGCTGGGCGGCCTGCGCTCCGACCGGCGCGGCGCCGTGCCGGACGACGTGGCCCTGGCCGCCCGGCTGCGCCGGCGCGACGAGTCTGCCCTGGCCGAGATCTATGACCGACATGCCGGCGCGGTGTACGGCGTGCTGGTTCGGCTGCTCGGCGAGGCCAGTGCCCAGGAGGTCACCCAGGACATCTTCTTGCACCTGTGGGAGCACCCTGGCGCCTTCGACCCGGCGCGGGCGGGACTGCGGGCGTATCTGCTGGTCAAGGCCCGGTCACGCGGCCTGGATCGCCTGCGGGCCACGCGGCCGACCACGCCGCTGTACGCCGACGACGGCGCGGAGCTGCCCCTGCCAGACGACCGCCCGGGCCCGGCGCACGTCGCCGAGACAGCCCAGCGCCGCGACCGCGTCCGGGCCGCTCTGGACGTGCTGTCACCTGCGCACCGGGAGTCGGTGGAACGCGCGTTCCTGCACGGGCAGACCCGCGAGGAGATCGCCGCCCACATGGACGTGCCCGTGGGCACTGTGAAGAGCCGGATCACGTATGCCCTGCGGCACCTCAAGCGGGTGCTGGGAGAGGAGGTGGAGGGATGGCTGGACTGACCCCGGACGACCTGACCCACGCGCAGGTTCAGGACGAGCTGGAGGCACACGTCGGGACGGGCGCGGCGCTGCCCCCGGCGGTCATGGCGCATCTGGCGGGCTGTCCGGCGTGCCGCGCCCACCTGGAACTGCTGCGCGACGTGACACTTGCCCTGCTGGAGGACGTGCCCGAGGTGACGCCGCCCCCAGCCATGAGGATGCACGTTCTGGATGCGGCCCGGAAGACTCCCGGCCCGGCCCGGCGCTGGTGGCCGGCCGCGCTGGGTGTGGCGGCGGCGATCAGCGGCGTCCTGGCCCTGGGCACGCTGCTCACGCCCTCGCGGGGCACGGCGGCCACGCTCCCAGATCCGGCAGTGGTGGTCAGCACCGGCACCTCCCTGCTGATCGCCTCGAACGACCGCGCCGGCACCCTGAGCGTGGTGGCGGGCGGCCGGGTGAGCGCCAGCATGTCCTCCGGCGGCCGCGAGGCTGCATGGTTCACCGAGGGGGTGCGCCTGGGCGACCGGGTCTTCCTGGCCGACGCGGCGAACGACCGCGTGCTGGAGATCCAGCCGAGCCCGCTCACGATCCTGAGAACCTATTCCGTGCCGGACGGCGTGGCCGGCCTGACCGCCACCTCGGGCCCCGACGGCGGCCGCGTGTATTTCAAGAGCGTGCGCGGCGAGGTCGGCACGCTGGGCGGGGCGCGGATCACGATCGCCACCGCGCCCGGCATGCCCCTGGCCGACGTGATGGACGGCGTGCTGCTCGTCGGCGATGCGCTGTTCGTGACCCACCACCTGAGCGGCGAGATCTGCGTGCTCGATCCCCGGACGCTGGCCGTCCGGCGGCGCGTGGCGGTCGGCGGGATGCCGGTGGCGCTGGAGGCGGTTCCGGGCGGCATCCTGGCGCTGGACGTGACCGGCCGGCTGCTGCAGCTGGATCTGGATGGCGTGGTCGTCCAGACCTGGGCCGTGGGCGGCCACCCCGACAAGCTGGGCGTGAACGGCGACGTGGCGATCCTGACCGACCGGGGCGGCACCGTCACCCGCGTGAATCTGGGCACCGGACAGCTGGAGCGGGCCCGACTGGCACATCCCATGGACGTGGTCAGCCTGCCGGACGGGGGCTTCGCCGTGGCCGAGGGCGGGCTGGGCGTGCGCGTCCTGGACACGGAGCTCCGGACGACCGCCAGCATCGAGGGCAGCCGTTGAACCGTCCGCCACTCACCCGCCGTACTGCTGTCAGAGGAGAGGTCGTCCTGCCCCTGGCCTCGACTCCCCGGAGGTTGTCCATGAACAGAGTGTTGCCGCCCGCCCTGACCCTGGCCCTGATGGCCGCCACCGCCGTGGCCGGCATGACCCCGCCCACCGGCATGCCCGACCACGACATGGGCGGCATGCATGACATGAAGGGCTATCAGGTCTACTCGAAGGCGGCCTTCGACGCCGCCAGAACCACGCAGCGCGTGCTGTTCTTCCATGCCACGTGGTGCCCCAACTGCAAACGGGCTGACGCGGACATCACGAAGAACCTGGCGAAGCTGCCGGCCGGCATCGTCGTCTTCAAGACCGACTACGACCGGGAAACGGCCCTGAAAAAACAGTACGGCATCGCGTACCAGCACACCTTCGTGCTGGTGGACGCGCAGGGCAAGGCCCTGAAGAAGTGGGCGGGCGGTGGCCTGAAGGAGATCATGGCTGCGGCCGCCGCTGCGAAGAAGATGTAGATGCTGCTGCTGCTCGTGGCCTTCGTGGGCGGCGTCCTGACCGTCCTGTCACCGTGCGTGCTGCCGGTACTGCCGGTGCTGCTGTCCGGCACCGTCGGGGGCCGGGGCCGTCCGCCGGGAATCATCGCCGGATTCATTGCCAGTTTCGTGCTGCTCACCCTGTTCCTGGCGAGCATCGTGGGGGCCCTGAACCTCAGCCCCGATGTGATCCGCTGGGTGGCCACGCTCCTGCTGCTGGGCTTCGGCCTGACGCTGGCCGTGCCTGCCCTGCACACCCGGTTCGAGCTGGTCATGGCCCGCGCCGTGCCGCAGCGTCAGGGCCGGGACGTCGACGGCTTTCTGGGCGGCGTGCTGGTCGGGGCCACCCTGGGCGTGGTCTGGACGCCGTGCGTGGGGCCGATCCTGGCGAGCGTGACCACCCTGGCCCTGAGCGGTCAGGTCACCGGCTTCGCGGTCGCGGCCACCGTGGCCTACGCTGCAGGGGTCGCCCTGCCCATGCTGGGCGTCATGTGGGGAGGCCGCCGCGTGCTGCATCGGCCCGCGCTGCTCAGCCGTCTGGGCGGCATCCAGCAGGCGTTCGGCGTGGTGCTGGTGGTGTTCGCCGTGGGCATGGCCTTCGGCGTGGATCGACGTGCCCAGACCGCGCTGGTGAACGCGGTTCCCGCCCTCCAGAACCTGACCTTCCTGGAAGAGACGGCGGCAGTGCAGACGGAACTGGAGCGGCAGTCGCGGTGAGGAGGAGTGGCGCCGGAGGCCGGGTGGGATCGGGGGTTCAGGATGGGGGCGTGTCTGCCGGCCCGCAGGCGCATCAGGTGGAATGACCGACGCAGCGCGTCATCCAGCCTATGGGCGAGCTCCGCTCGCCACCCCCCTTCCAGCCTCCCCCGCAAGGGGGGAGGAGCGAAAAGAAGGGCGTCCCAGCCGTCATTCTCTGCAATGCACACCAGGCGTCGCAAAGGGGAGGAGGTAAGAGACGAAGCCCCCTCCCCTGCCCCTGACTGAATGCCATCGCACGTGGCCCCATCCGCTCAGGGGCGGCCCTTCGCTCCTCTTGCTCCATCAACGTAGGCTGACCCGCTCATGGGCGCGCAGCGCACGGGCGCTGACAGCGTGAATGCAATAGGCAGAGACGCCGCCTCCACAGCTCCGAGAACACGGCCACCAGCGCTGCCCAACTCGCACTTTGCCGAGCGCAGCGCTTAGCTCCCCCTGCCCTCTGGGTAGGGGGCTGGGGGGTGGGCAATCCATCGCTACGCTGACCTTCAGGACTCAGTGCAGCGGCACGTGCCCAGGGAACCCCAGCAGGTAGTCCAGCAGATCCCCGACCATCGCCGAGGCCGTGACCATCCCCCCGGCCCCGCCCCCGGCGAAGATCAGGGTGCCGCTCTCCTCGGCCTCGTAGACCAGGGCGTTGCGGCTCTCGCCGGCGGTGCACAGCGGGTGGTCGGCGGGCAGGCGCTGCGGCGCGACCCGCGCGGCCCAGCCGTCCCCCTCTTTCTCCAGACTGGCCACGAGCTTGATCCGCTCGCCGGCCGCGTGGGCGTCCGCGATGTCCTGCGCGGTGACGTGCTCGATCCCCTGGATCTGCACGCGGCCGTAGTCGAAGTCGCCGTCGGCACAGAAGCGGGCCATGACGGCGAGCTTGTGGGCGGTGTCGAAGCCCCCGACATCCAGGGTGGGCGGATCCTCGGCGTAGCCCAGGGCCTGCGCCTCGGCCAGCGCCTGGGCGTAGTCGCGGCCCTGTTCCATCTGGCCCAGGATGTAGTTGCAGGTGCCGTTCAGGATCGCGTGGAGCTGCACGAAGGTGCTGGCCCGCAGCACGGTACTCATGGGCCCGATGACCGGGGTGCCCGCCATGACACTTGCCTCGTAGTACAGGTTGCCGGCCAGGGCGTAGTCGCGCAGTTCGCTCCAGCGCTCGGCGAGCATGGCCTTGTTGGCGGTGATCAGGGGTCGCCCGCTGCGCAGGTAGGGCCGCAGCAGTTCCAGCGGCCGGTCGACCCCGCCCATACATTCGATGACGACGGTGCATTCCTGCAGGAAGTCGCAGGTGTCGGTGACGCGGGTGCCGGCGGGGACGTTCCGGGGACGGTTGACATCGCGCACGAGCACGCCGGCAATCTCGATCTTCACGCCGATGTCATCGAACACACTTTTCCGGCGCTGGATCAGGTTCAGGACATCCTGGCCGACGGTGCCGCTGCCCAGGACGCCCACGGTGACGGTTCTCATGCCGTGGACTGTAACGCGAGCTAAGGGCAGGGCCGCCATGGCGGGTTAGGTGTGGGCGGTAGACTGCCTCCATGTTCCCTGTGTCAAGTGTCTGTCTGCTGGCCCGTGCGTGCGGGCCGGCTGTGAGTTCGCCGTGGCCGGTGCCCGGGCGGACGGCGTATGTCACGTGACGCCCCGCGCGTCTGCGGCGGGAGTGCGCGGAACGCGACCGCGTCGTTCCTGCCTGTCCGTGCCCGCCGTCCCGGATCTCCTCGTCCCACTCGCTGAGGGCCACTGCCGCCCACCGGTGGCCGGATGAGTTCCCGTCTGGAGGAACTCGCCGCCGAATTCGGACTGGTCGAGCGGCGGCTGGGGGATCCGGCCGCGCTGGCCGACGGGCGCGAGTACGCCCGCCTGACCCGCCGCCACCGAGAGCTGCTGCCCCTGGCCACGCTGGTACGCGAGCGCGACGGGCTGAGGGCCGATCTGGACGGCGCCCGCGAACTGCTGACCGATCCCGACATGCGCGAGCTGGCGGCGGGCGAGGTCGCGGCCCTCACGGCGCGGCTGGCCGAGATCGAATCCGAGCTGGAGGTGCTGCTGCTGCCCACCGATCCCGACGACGAGAAGGACGTGGTGCTGGAGCTGCGGGCCGGCGCGGGCGGCGCGGAGGCCGGGCTGTTCGTGATGGATCTGCTGCGCCTGTACACCCGCTACGCGGAGGGTGCCGGACTGAAGGTCAGTGTGCTCGATGCCAGCGAATCCGATCTGGGCGGCGCGAGCAAGGTCGTGGCCGAGGTCTCGGGCGACGGCGCGTTCCGGGCCTTCAAGTGGGAGCGCGGGGTGCACCGCGTGCAGCGCGTGCCGGCCACCGAGTCGCAGGGCCGCATCCACACCAGCACGGCCACCGTGGCGGTGCTGCCCGAGGCCGAGCCGGAGGACGTGCATCTGGATCTGTCGGAGGTGCGGATCGACGTGTACCGCTCACAGGGCGCGGGCGGGCAGGGCGTGAACACCACCGACAGCGCGGTGCGGGCCGTGTACCGTGCCGGAACACCCGACGAGATCGTGGTGGTCTGCCAGGACGGCCGCTCGCAGATCAAGAACCGCGAGAAGGCGCTGCAGGTGCTGGCCTCGCGCCTGGCCGAGCGCGAGCGCGCCGCGCGGGACGCCGCCGAGCGTTCCGAGCGGGCCTCGCAGGTGGGCAGTGGCGACCGCAGCGAGAAGATCCGCACCTACAACTACCCGCAGAACCGTGTGACGGATCACCGCCTGGAGGGCGACGACAAGAATTCGCCCCTGGACGTGGTCATGAACGGAGCGCTTGCGCCGGTCGTCGCCGCCCTGGCCCGCGCCGAGCGTGAGCAGCAGCTGCTGGACATGGGCCAGGAGGGACGGCATGGCGCGGCGTGACCTGCTGGTCGCCGCCGGGATCCTGCGTGACCGCTTCGGGCGGGTGCTGCTGGTCGGGAACGACTGGCAGGGGCACGGGCGGGTGCGCCACACCCTGCCGGGCGGCGTGGTCGAGCCCGGCGAGACGCTGCCCGAGGCGCTGTACCGCGAGATCTTCGAGGAGACAGGGCTCAAGCTGACTGGCATCCGGCACATGGCGTACACCGTGCATATCGAGGACGAGCGCCGGGGCGAGCGGGCGATCGCCGTGGCCTTCGAGGCGACGTGGGAGGGCCTGCTGAATCCGGCCGACCCGGACGGCTTCATCGTGGAGGCACGGTTCTGCACGCCCGAGGAGGCGCTGGTCAAACTGGAGTCTCCGCCCATGCGCGAGCCGCTGAACGACTACCTGACGACCGGTGAGCCGGGTCGCTTCTACGCCTTCAAGGGCTGGGATGGCCGGGGCGGGCTACGGATTCCGGGGCTGAAGTGAGGCCGGGAACCACAGATGAGTGATGCGGCCTTCGTCACGTCGTGGAGCGGTGGCAAGGACAGTGCGCTGGCGTTCCACCGCGCAAAGCGGGCGGGTGGGCAACCGCTGGCGCTCCTGAACGTGCTGGACGAGACCGGCACGCGCACGCGCTCGCACGGGCTGCGGCCGGAGGTGCTGCGTGCCCAGGCCGATGCGCTGGGCGTGCCGCTGTGGACGGCGAACGCGAGCTGGGCCAGCTATGAGGCCGAGTTCACGGCCCTGCTGACACGCGCCGCACAGGCCGGGGCGTCCACGGCGGTCTTCGGCGACATCGATCTGCAGGCCCACCGCGACTGGGAAGAGCAGGTCTGCGCGGCGGCCGGGATCATGCCGGCGCTGCCGCTGTGGCTGGAGCCGCGCCGCGCGCTGGTGGACGAACTGCTGGGTTCAGGCTTCCGCGCCCTGATCGTCGCCGTGCGCGAGGATGCCCTGCCCGCTGACCTGCTCGGTCGCGAACTGGACGCCCCGCTGGTGCAGGAGATCGAGGCGCACGGGGCCGACGCCTGCGGCGAGAACGGCGAGTATCACACGGTGCTGGTGGATGGCCCTGACTTCGCCCATCCGCTGCATCTGGTGCCCGGCCCCCTGGGCGTCCACCACACGGGCGAGGGTTCGCTGCGCGTGGCGACACTGGATCTGGTGCTGGACTGACAGGACGACGCCAGCGCAGGAGCCGTCCCACGCTGGCGTCCCCCATCCGACCTCAGCTGTATTCTACGGCCACGACCTCGAACTTCGCAGTGCCCTTCGGAAGAGGGACTTCCACAGTGTCCCCAGCCCGCTTGCCGCTCAGCGCCTTACCGATGGGCGAGGCGTCGCTGATCTTGCCCTTGAGCACATCGACCTCGTAGGTGCCGACGAGTTCGAACTGGCGCTGGTTGCCCTTCTCGTCCTTCACGGTGATCCTCGCGCCCAGGCCCGCCCCGCCGCTGGCGTCCTCGGGAACCACCACGGCGCGGTGCAGCTGCTCCTCCAGTTCGGAGATGCGGGCCTCGTTCTCGCTCTGCTCCATGCGCGCCTCGTCGTAGGCAGCGCTTTCACGCAGGTCACCGTCCGCGATGGCGCGGCCCATGTTCTCGCTGATCTGCTCGCGGCGGGTGGTCTTCAGGTGGTGCAGCGTTTCGGCCAGCTTGTCATACCCGCGCTGGGTCATGGGAATGCTCTTGTTGCTCATAGACAGTCAAGTATAGGTCACGGGCGGGTTGGGCAGCCGGCTCAGATTTCGTGAAGGCGTCCTCCACCACCCGGACACGGCGGCGTCTACGCTGCACGCATGACCCGATCCGATGACCAGTACAGACAGGACGAGCAGGACGGCGCCGTGGTCGACGAGGGAACGACCCCGGAACTCGTGCAGGACAAGATGGCCACCGAGGACATCCTGCGTGGCGAGGCCGCCGCCGAACGCAGCAACCCCAACGACCAGCCGGGCTTCCAGGACGGCCTGCTGGGCGGCAGCGACTTCGAGGATCGCCAGGGTACACCCAACAATGACGGCGACAGCGATCTGGGTGGCAGCGCCCACGGTGGTGCCGGCGTGACCCGTGCCGGCGGCGTGGACGGCGGCCCGGCCCGCACGACGCCGTTGCCTGGAAGCAAGAAGGGCTGACACGCCCGTCAGGGCAGAGGGCCGGCAGTACAACCGTCACGGCCCCCCCCTGCCCCTCCTCAGCGGCTGTCGCTGGGAACGCCCAGCTGCTCGGCAATGGCCTGCTGAGCGCGTTTCTGGGTGTCCTTGACCTCGACAGCAACGCGCTCGCCACTGTCCAGATCCATGACGAAGTGGTCGCCGTCCAGCCGCACGCGCGACAGGATCTGTTCGTCGCCCTGGGGGCGGGTGGCCGCCCGCAGTTCCACGAAGCGGCGCATGGGCGTGCGGATCACCTTCGGGGCCAGGATCTCCTCGACTTGGAAGATGCCGCCGGAGTTGTTCATGGTCACGTTGATCAGCACCGGCATGGAACGGCCCTGCTCGATCACGACCTCGTCTACCGCCAGGGCGCTGATCGAGTGGATGTCCACGCTGCCCAGCGAGAAGGCCTTGCGGCCCCGGCCCTTGGTGATGTCGGTGCCGTCCGCGACGGCGGTGATCCCGGCCTCCAGCGTGAGCGGCGCGGGGTTGAGGTCGTGACAGTTGATCGCGCCCAGGATGAATGACCGCACCTTGGTGCGTTTGAAGGGATCAGGGTACAGCGGCGTCATGATCCGGTCGAGGATCGGCAGGGCCAGGGCCACGCCGTGGGCCTCGTGGCCCACACGGTGGATCTGGTTGCCGATGTCGTGCAGCATGGTGCCCAGGATCACACACAGGTACACGTCGTCGGCGTCGCCCACGCCGGAATCCATGATGTCAGGCTTCACGCCGCCCGCCAGCAGCAGTTCGGTGATGGCCATGCTGGCCGCGCCCGTGATGAACGCGTGGACACGCCCGTGGTCGTTGTAGCCCAGCTTGCGCATGGTCACGTAGTTGGCCATGTCCCAGCAGGCCAGCGCCTCGGGATCCCCGCGCAGGGCATCGTAGGCGGCCAGGGCGCGCGGATACTCGGCCAGATCGGAACGGATGGCCCCATTGGCCTCCTCGATCAGCTTGGCGCGGGGGGTGGTGAATTCCACGACGCGCTGTCCGGATCCGGCCGGCGCGCTGTCCGGGGCCTCAAGACGGCGGCCCTCGACGTCCTGAACGGTACCGCCCTGCACGCTCAGCTTGAATTTCTGATCCGTGGCGCGGCGCTGCGGGGTGGCGGGGGGAGTGGCTTCGTCCATGGGGGCCTCGGGGCGTGCGGGTCAGGTGGCGTCCGCCCGCCGCTGACGGCGGCAGACGATCCGGCCGGAGGGAACTGGAAGGCGGAGCGGGAACAGCGCCAGGACGACCGCGCTACTCACCCTGGAAGGCCGGGCGGCGCTTGTTCAGGAAGGCATCCACACCCTCCTGGAAGTCCTTCGTGGCCGTGGCGAGGCCGAACATGTCTGCCTCGATCTCCAGACCGGCGTCGAGCGTGGTGTCCAGCCCTCGCCGCACCGCCTCCTTGACCAGCGACAGCGCGACCGGCGCGTTCCTGAGGATCTGCTCCGCGACCTCGCGGGCCCTGGTCAGGGCATCGTCGGCCACGTAGTTCACGAGGCCCATGGCCAGCGCCTCCTCGGCCGGCACCTGGCGGGCGGTGAGCATCAGGTCCAGGGCGCGGCCCGCGCCGATCAGGCGGGACAGGCGCTGCGTGCCGCCGAAGCCCGGCAACAGCCCCAGCGTGACCTCCGGCAGGCCCAGGCGGGCACCGGTCGCGGCCACCCGGATGTCGCAGGCCAGGGCCAGTTCCAGGCCGCCCCCCAGGGCGTAGCCGTTCACGGCCGCGATCACCGGAATGGGCAGGGTCGAGATACGCGTCATGACGTCCTGGCCCGACAGGGCGAGTTCCCGTCCGTCGTACACGGACTGCACCTGCCGGAACTCGCTGATGTCTGCCCCCGCCACGAAGGCGCGGTCGCCGGCCCCGGTGATGATCAGCACGCCGACCTCGGCGTCCTCGACGATCATGTCGACCGCCTGCGAGATCTCGCCCAGGGTCTCGGCGTTCAGGGCGTTCAGCGCCTGCGGGCGGCTGATGGTCAGCACGGCGATGGGGCCGTGCTGGTCGATCTGCACCGTATTGAAATCGAGTTCGTCGAGCTGGGTCATGCGTTCATCCTGCCACGGCGGCAGCGGCGCTGTCCGTGGCGTGGAGCGTGACGGTGGCCTCCAGCGCCACCCGCACCATGCGGTCGACCCCGCCCGCCAGGACGTCCTCGGGCACGAGCTGCGGATCACCGATGTCGTTGCTGCACGCGGTCAGGCACCCGGCGCGGATGCCGCGCAGCGCCGCGACGAGGAAGATCGCGCTGGCCTCCATCTCGAAGCCCAGGACGCCGCGCGAGGCCCACAGTCGGGCGTGCGCCGGGGTGCTGGCATAGAAGGCGTCCTCGGTCATGACGAGGCCGACGTGGTGTGGCACGTCCAGGGCGCGGGCCGCCACGACCGCCGCGTGCACGACGTCGAAGCTGGCCGCCGGGGCGTACGGGGCACCGTCCAGCAGCTGCCGCGTGGTGCCGTCGTTGGGCACGGCGGCCGTGGCGATCACCAGATCGGCGGGCGCGACCGTGGGCGTGGCTCCGCCCAGGGTACCCACCCGGATCAGGGTCGTTGCCCCCAGCCGGGCGAGTTCCTCGGCAACGATGGCGGCGCTGGGGCAGCCCATGCCGGTCGTCTGCACCGACACCGGCACCCCCCGGTATGTGCCGGTGTACCCGAGCAGGCCCCGGTGCGTGGTGTAGGCCCGCGCCCCGTCCAGATAGGTCTCGGCGATGTGCCGGGCGCGGTTGGGATCGCCGGGCAGCAGGACAGAGGGAGCGACGTCGCCCGGCTGGGCACGGACGTGGATCTGGGTCATGCCGGGAGTATAGGCAGCGTGCCGGGCCTGCGACCGGGCCACACGGGCCGCCTCTCATGGGGGTGACCGGTGGCGTGACCGCGTCCGGCCCGGCCCACCACCCCCGTCCACCACCCCCGCCGAAGTTCTCATGAGATGTCAGTTCCCAGGGATTCGTCAGGTTTCTCATGGTTATGACCAATTCCTCGACATGGCCGCAGATTCGGGACTCATGGACGACTCGGCCATTCTCATCCTGTCTTCATTGTGACTTCTGAAACGATCTGAAGATGTATTTCGTGAAGTTCCACGCAGCCGCGTTCACGCGGGACTCACTGCCCGTGCCTACGGTGGGCCAAGGACGACGGCCGGGCCCCGAGCCTGGCGGTCAGCCGCCCAAGGAGACTCCATGCGCAAATCACTGATCCTCATGTCCACCCTGGCCCTCAGCCTGGGCGCCGCGAGCGCCCAGGACACCACGACGCCCGCCGCGCCCGCGACGACCGCCGCTCCGGCCCCGGTCACGCTGAGCGACGTTCCGGCCGGTCACTGGGCCAAGGACGCCGTCGACAAGATCGTCTCCTGCGGCCTGATCCAGGGCTTCCCGGACGGCACCTTCCGGGGCAACGAGAACCTGACCCGCTACCAGGCGGCCCTGATCTTCTACCGTCTGCTGCAGTCCGGCCAGCTCGCCAGCTGCGGGTTCAGCGCCGGCGACATGACCACCATCACCAACGGCATGCAGGAAGTCAGCACCGAGCTGGCCGCCATCGCCAACCGCGTGACGGATCTGGAGAAGCTGAGCGCCGACCAACAGGCCCGGATCACGGCCCTGGAAGAGAAGATCAACGCCGCGGCGGCCCCCACGGCCAGCGCCGACGTCACGGCCCTCCAGGCCCGTGTGGACGCCCTGGAAGCCGCGATCCGCAACATCCCCGCAGGCCCTGCGGGTCCGGCCGGCCCGGCGGGTCCTGTGGGCCCCGCAGGTCCTGCGGGCCCGGCGGGCCCCGCCGGCACCAGCGCGACCGTCACCACCCCGGCGCCCGCACCGGTCGACACCACGGTGCCCAGCACCACGGTCGTGATCGGTGACACCGCGCCCGAAGCGGCCACCAACACCAGCAGCCTGTATGCCGGCATCAGCGCCGGTGCCCGCACCAGCCAGGACAGCTGCACCGTGCGCGGCAACACGGTGAACTACTGCGTGACGGCCGGCGCCATGATCGGCAGCACCAGCGTGATCGGCCCGGTGGGTGCCCGCGTGGCCGCCGAGTACCAGCCCGGCAACAACGCCGTGAGTGCCGATGTCAACGCCATGTACCACCTGAATGCCGGCGGCAGCCTGAGCCCCTACGTGGGCGCCGGTCTGGGTCTGACCAGCAGCGCGGCCCGCAGCGGCACGGGCAACACCACCGACCTGTACGGCAACCTGGTGCTGGGTGCGGACTACCGCATCACGTCCTCCATCGCGGCGTACATCGAGGGTGACGGCCGGTACTACCTGAGCAACAAGGGAATAGGTGCGGGCCAGGGCGCTAGTGCGGCCACCGACTCCAGGGGCTTCGGCGTGGCCGTCAAGGCCGGCCTGAAGTTCTACTTCTGAGCCCATTCACTGAGCCGCTGCTGACCTGAGCAGACGCTTCCGGACACAGGATTCCCTTGCGGAGTCCTGTGTCTTGTCATGGTCTGCCACCGGACAGGATTCCCGCGCTGCGTGGGTCGTGGCACCGCCCTCCACATGCTCCACGGCCCAGACGCCATGCCCTAGACTGGCAGCATGCGGCTCGTCTCGTTCGTGCAGGTGCTGCTGCTGCTGGGGATCGCGGCCTACCTGCTGCTGGTCACGCTGGAGAACCCGGCCACCGTGCGCCTTCCCCTCCCGCTGGGCGGGGGTGAGCTGACGCTGTCGGTCGGTCTGGCCGTCACGGTGTTCCTGCTGCTGGGGGCCGCGTACGCCGCGCTGCTGCTGCTGCCTCCGGTTCTGCGCGAGCAGGCCCGCCGCCGCCGTGAGGGCCGCGAACGCGCCCGCGTCGAGGATCGCCTGACCGCTACCCTGCAGGCGCGCCTGGGGGCCTTGCCAGCACCGGCGGCGGTGAAACCCGAGACCACCGACGTGTCGCCGCCGGTCATGGAGACGCCGTGAGTCCGCGCCCCGAGACAGCGCGGCCCACGCCGGCGTGGCACCTCGCGCCACCGGCCAGCCGCGAGGCGCTGCTGGACACCATGCGGGCGTGGCGCGTGTCGCCGCCGGTGGCGCAGGTGCTGTCGGGCCGGCACCTCACACCCGCGCTGCTCGACCCCCCCCTGACCCTGACGCCGAATCCGGCGCTGCGCGAGGCGGCCCGGCGGCTGGTCACGGCCATCCGGGCCGGCAAGCGCATCCGGATCCACGGCGACTACGACGCCGACGGCGTGTCGGCCACCGCCGTGCTGGTGCTGGGCCTGCGCCGCGTGGGGGCCGAGGTTCACGGCTTCATCCCGCACCGCCTGAACGAGGGCTACGGAGTGCATCCAGATAAGGTCGAGGAACACGCCGGCGCGAGTGACGTGTTCGTCACGGTGGACTGCGGCGTGACGAACGTGGCCGAGGTCGCCGCGCTGGTGGCCCGGGGCACCGAGGTCATCGTCACGGATCACCACGCTCCCGGTCAGGACTTCCCAGCCGCGCTGGTCGTGCACCCGCACCTCACGGACGGCTACGACGCCGGGCTGCACAACCTGACCGGCGCGGGCGTGGCCTACCACCTGCTGTGGGCCGTGCACGAGGAACTGGGGGCACCCGAACCGCGCGATCTGAGCGCGCTGGCGACCCTGGGCACTGTCGCCGACGTGGCCCCGCTGATCGGCGAGAACCGTGCCCTGGTGCGGGCCGGCCTGGACGCCCTGGCGACCACCGAGCTCCCGGGCCTGCGGGCGCTGCTGGACAGTGGCCGCGTGAAGCGTCCCAGTGCGCGGGACGTGGCCTTCATCCTCGCGCCGCGCATCAACGCCGCCGGCCGCCTGGGCGAGGCCGACATCGCCCTGACGCTCCTGACCACATCCAGCGCCCACGAGGCGAGCCGACTTGCGGAATACCTGGAGACGCGCAATCTGGAGCGCCGCAAGCTCCAGGACGACATGTTCACCCACGCGCTGGCCATTGCCGACCCCAGCGAGCCCGCGCTGGTGGTCACGCACCCGGACTGGCACGCAGGGGTGATGGGTATCGTGGCGAGCAAGCTGCTGGAGACCTACCACAAGCCGGTGTTCATCGTCGCCCAGGGCAAGGGCTCGGTGCGGAGCACGCCGGGGATCAGCGCTGTCGGCGCCCTGGAGGACAGCCGCGCCCTCCTGAAGCGCTTCGGCGGGCACCCCGGCGCGGCGGGCTTCGCCATCGACGACGTGAACATCGCGGCGCTGCGCGACCGTCTTCACCACTACGTGCGGCAGTTCCCGACTCCCCAGCCCCGCGTGCGCCTGGACGCTCCCCTGCCCGTGCTGGGCGCGACACTGGATCTGGTGACCGAGACGGCCGCCTTCGAACCCTTCGGCGAGGGCCACGCCCTGCCGCTGTGGCACGTGCGCGACGGACTCACCGATACGCGGCTGGTCGGCAAGCGCGGCGACACCCTCCAGTTCCGGGTCGGCCCGCTGCGTGGCGTGAAGTACAGCGAGCCGGACGCCACCCCCGGCGACCGTGACCTCGCGTCGCATCTGGTGGTCAGCGAGTGGCGCGGGCAGACGCGGCTGGAGCTGCACGCCCAGGCGCTGCGCCCCCCGGCCGAGATGACCCTGGACGCGCCCCCGGTGGGCGTGGACGTGCCCCGTCTGGTGCCCAGGGATGCCATGCAGCGCCTGGGTTCCGGCGGGTCTGCATACGCCCTGGGCGGGATCGCCACCTACCTGCGCGACAACGTGCCCGGCGTGACCCTGATCGCTCCCGGCGACCCGCATCCCGGCGGCGAGCTGATCCTGTATACCCTGCCCGGCGAGGACGACCTGCGCCGCTGGCTCACGCAGGGGCGGGTGGCCTTCGCCTTTGGCCCCAAGACCCTGGCCGAGCTGGAAGGTGCCCTGACCCGTCACCACCTGACCGCGCCCCCGGCCAACCCCCTGGCCGACGCCACGCTGGACGACCGGCACATGCAGACCAGTGCCGACGCCTACCGCCGCTGGCAGTGGGCCCACCACCACCGCGTGCTCGACGACGCCGGCTGGAGCGCCAGCGTGTACGCCATGCTGGGGCTGGACGTGCCACGGGCTGAGGCGGAACCGGCACTCGTGGGGGTCACAGGGGACTGAGCCAGTAGGGAATCAGTCTACTTTTGGCATACGGTCAATTCAGAACCGTTCTTCGTAGTAGAAGTCCGCTGGTCTTGGCTCACGAGTAAGGGCCAACCAGTGAAGCCTGTCCCAACCCATCAACGTCGCCAAACCCTCGTGGAAAGCCCTGGCTTCCCTTCCGGAGGAGGACTGTAGCGCCGCCCAGCGGGACGCAAGATCACCAGACCCGTAGTATGGCTCGATGTGCAGTCGGGTGGATGATCCCACCCACGATTGCCTGAACGCATCCGACGCCGCCGCTACTTTTGTGAGTCCTGACTTTTGTGCCCATTGTACGACCGCCTGCCAGAATGCCGTGTCGTCAGGTGGTCGAGCAGGCAGCCGAAGGAAGTACGTTGCGGTCTGCGGCCGGACATCGAGATCCCATTCAAACTTCAAGGCCTGCTCCTCGACCAGTACATAGGCACTGGAGGCGTGTACGTGACCAGCGACTTCAATGCTCCCATCTGCACGAATCCAGTACCCAAATGGATGTGCGTCGGTCAGAGCGACACATTCGTCAAGATACGGCCCATCCGAGCCGTTTTCAGGTACAGGAGACTGAATGCCCCAGCGATACGGATTCTCGCGCAGCCCGTCGTAAAAGACGTGGCCAGCAAGATCGCGCTGAAAGGCAACGACGGGCTCGTACACAGGGAGACCAGCACTCAGAAAGCGCTCCTTGATCTGATCCAGGGACACGAACGGGTGACCGTCATCGTCTGACCGTTGCCTTGGAGACGCAGCAAGCAGGCGAGCGGCACGATGCGTCCACGGCCAAACGGACTGTGGGGCAGATGAAAAGAAACTCAGATCAGGGCCTGTCTCTATATGGCAATGATACGGGAATTCATGTACTCACCTGCATGTGGAGTGCGCGGCGGGTGTTGGCGTTCCCTCCGTCAGTGACGGCCCCCATCTCTCGTCGCCGCTAGACTTCCGGCATGGACAATCTGGTGATCGTGGCGGCACGGCGCACGCCGATCGGGAGCTTCCTGGGCAGCCTGAAGGACGTGACGGCCGCGCAGCTGGGCGTGACGGCGGCGAAGGCCGTGCTGGAGGGCGTGAACGGCGCGGACGTGGCCGACGTGATCGTGGGCAACGTGCTCCAGGCGGGGCAGGGCATGAACGTGGGCCGGCAGGTCGGGATGGGCGCGGGCCTGCCGCAGGACGTGCCGGGCCTGACGGTGAACCGCGTGTGCGGCAGCGGCCTGCAGGCCGTGATCAGCGCCGCACAGGCCATCCGCGCCGGTGACGGTCAGCTGTACGTGGCGGGCGGCACGGAGTCCATGAGCCGCGCCCCGTACCTGCTGCCCCGCGCCCGCGAGGGCTACCGCCTGGGCCACGGGCAGCTCGTGGACTCGATCCTGTCCGAGGGGCTGACCGACGTGTTCGGGGACTACCACATGGGCATCACGGCCGAGAACATCGCCGCGCAGTGGGGCATCACGCGCGAGGAGCAGGACGCCTTCGCGCTGGAGAGCCAGACCCGCGCCGCCGCTGCGCTGGAGCACCGGCATTTCGCCGCCGAGCTGGTCAGTGTGGAGGTGCCCGGAAAGAAGGGCCCGACCGTGTTCGACACGGACGAGTACCCCCGCGCGACCTCCCTGGAGGCGTTGGGCAAGCTGAAACCCGCCTTCAAGAAGGACGGCACGGTGACCGCCGGGAACGCCAGCGGCCTGAACGACGGCGCGGCCATACTGTTGATCGCCACGCCCGAGTACGCCCACGCCCACGGCCTGCCGGTGCTCGCCGAGATCGCCAGCTACGCCGCCATCGGCGTCGATCCGGCCATCATGGGCATCGGGCCCGCGAGGGCCGTGCCCATCGCCCTGGAACGCGCGGGCCTGACCGTGGCCGACGTGGATCTCTTCGAACTGAACGAGGCCTTCGCCGCGCAGTCCCTGGCCGTCGTGCGCGACCTGAACGCCGACCCGGCCCGCGTGAACGTCACCGGGGGCGCGGTCGCGCTGGGGCATCCCATCGGCGCGAGCGGGGCGCGGGTGCTCGTCACGCTGATCCACGCGCTGCGCCGCACCGGCAAGGAACACGGCGTCGCCAGCCTGTGCATCGGCGGCGGCATGGGCGTGGCGATGGTGGTACGGGCGAGGTAGGGCGAAGAGGGCTGATGGCTGACGGCAGAGAGCCGATGCGACCTCGTGCATCCGCTTGAAAGCACCGAAACCCCCACCCTGACCACATGCCGTCGGGCGCGCAGCGCACGGGCAACGACGCGATCATGCCCAGGGCAGCTACGCCTCCCCACGCCGACGCAAACCCCAGAAAGGCCGGCCAGAACGCAACAGCGACCACATGCCGAGCGCAGCGCTTCGCTCCCCTGCCCCTCTGGGGTAGGGGCTGGGGGTGGGGCAGCCCGCCGCATACGCCCACCTTCCACATGCCTCAACCAACCAGCCCACCCGGACGTGCCTTCCGATCAAAACTCAGCCCGGTGTGCCCGTCTCCTCCACCGTACGCGTGACATACACCCGCGCTTCCCACGGCTGGAGGACGCCCGGCGGCACCTCGCCCGGCGCGGCGTAGTTGCCGATCAGCAGTTCCGCATTGGCCGGAAGCTCCAGCACGCCGTCCAGATCGAGCACCGCGCCGCCGAAGTTCAGGAGCACCAGCAGCTGCTCCTGCGCGTGGGTGCGCAGGTAGGCGTACAGCGTGTCGTGGGTCGGGCGCAGGTCGTCGTACCGGCCGTCCACGATGGCGGGGTGTTCGCGGCGCAGGCGGATCAGGTCGCGGTAGTACCAGTACACGCTGTCCGGGTCGGCGATGGCGGCCTCGGCGTTGATGTCGGGATACGTGGGGTTCAGCGGAATCCACGGAGTGCCGGTCGTGAAGCCCGCGTGCTCGCCGGCCGTCCACGGCATGGGCGTGCGGGCGTTGTCGCGGCCCTTGGCGTGGATCATCGCCAGCACCTCGGCCGGATCGCGGCCCCCCTGCGTGACGTCCTCGCGGTAGAGGTTCAGGGTGTCCACGTCGCGGTAGTCGTCGATGGACGTGAAGCGCGCGTTGGGCATCCCGAGTTCGTCGCCCTGGTACACGTACGGGGTGCCCTGGAGGGTGAACAGCAGCGTGGCGAGCATCTTGGCGGAGGCGACGCGGTGCTCGCCGTCGTCGCCGAAGCGGGAGACCATCCGGGGCACGTCGTGGTTCCCCAGGTACAGGGAGTTCCAGCCGCGGCCGTGCAGGCCGGTCTGCCAGCGGCCCAGCACCCGCTTGAGTTCCGGCACGGCGTAGGGCACGGTCGTCCAGCGGGGGCGGGCGCTCGTGGTGTCCTTGTCGACGGCCATATGGTCGAACTGGAAGACCATGTCCAGCGGGCCGGTCTGCGGGTCGGTCAGGACGGCGGCCTGCTCGGGGGTGGTGCCGGGCGTCTCGCCGACCGTCATGACGTCGTACTTTGACAGCACTTCTGCCCTCATCTCGCGCAGGTAGTCCAGCAGACGCGGGCCGTTCAGGAAGTGCTCCTCGGCCAGGGGGTAGGCGTAGTCCGCGCCGGGCGCGGTGTCCGGGTAGCCCGGCACCTTCGAGAGCATGTTGATGGTGTCCATGCGGAAGCCGTCGATGCCGAGTTCCAGCCAGAAGGTCATCAGGTCGTACACCTCGCGCCGCACGCGGGGATTCTCCCAGTTCAGGTCGGGCTGCTCGGGCGCGAAGAGGTGCAGGTAGGACTCGCCGGTGGCGGGGTCGAGCTGCCACGCGCTGCCGCCGAAGTGGGAGCCCCAGTTGCTGGGCGGCCCGCTGTCCCTGCCCGGCTGCCACAGGTAGTAGTCGCGGTACGGACTGTCGGTGGACGACCGGGCCTCCAGGAACCACGGGTGGCGGTCGCTGGTGTGGTTGACCACCAGATCCATGACCAGCCGCATGCCGCGCGCGTGCAGCCCGGCCAGGAGTTCCTGCCAGTCGGCGAGCGTGCCGAACTCCGGCGCGATGGCGCGGTAGTCGGTGATGTCGTAGCCGCCGTCCACGCCGCCGTGCGGGTAGACCGGGCACAGCCACACGACGTCCACGCCGAGCGCATGCAGGTAGTCGAGTTTCGAGGTGATGCCGCGCAGGTCGCCCACGCCGTCGCCGTCACTGTCCATGAAGGACTTGGGATAGATCTGGTACACGGTGCTGCGCCGCCACCACGCCCCGTCTGGCTGTTCCATGCCCGATGCTATCCCGCTACCCTGGGCGCATGACCTCCGAGGCCGAGCGGGAGCTGTTCCTGGCGATCCAGGCAAGCGACGACGCGCAGGTGCGCGCCCTGGTGCGCGCGGAGCCGACGCTGCTGCGGGCCGTGAGCCCCATGGGCGTGTCGCCGGTGCTGTTCGCCACGTACTACGGCAGACACGACGTGGCCCGCGTGCTCGTCGAGGAGGGCGCGCCGCTCGACGTGTTCGAGGCGGCGGCAGTGGGCGACATCGGGCGCGTGCAGGCCCTGCTGGCGGACGAGGCGGATGTCAACGCGGTCAGCGGCGACGGCTTCTCGGCGCTGGGCCTCGCGGCCTTCTTCGGCAGGGCGGATGTGGCGCGGGTGCTGCTGGAGCGCGGTGCGGACGTGAACGCGGTGAGCACGAACGCCATGCAGGTGCGGCCCCTGCACTCGGCGGTGGCGGGCAACCACGACGCGCTGGCCCGCGAGCTGGTGGCGGCGGGCGCGGACGTGAATGCCGTGCAGCAAGGCGACTTCACGCCCCTGATGGGCGCGGCGCAGCACGGCAACGCGGCGCTCGTGGCGTTCCTGCTGGCTGCCGGGGCGCGGGCGGACGCGGCCACGACGGACGGCCGCACGGCCGCCGACCTCGCGCGCGAGGAGGGGCATGTGGCCGTCCTGAACATGCTGTGACGGCGGCATGAGGGAGCCCGCGGAAGGTCTCAAGGGAACGGAAATGCGGCCGGGCGGCGCAGGGTGGACACTGGGGCATGACCCGCAGCGACGATGAACGCAGCAACCCGCAGGTGACCGGCGCGGACGGCGCGCAGACCGGCTTCCAGGCGCACGATCCCAAGGACGACCACCAGACCGCGTACACGACCACGCCCGCCGACGATCACGTCGGGGCGGCCGACCACGCGAAGTACACGCCGGTGGAACTCCCGAGCGCGAAGGTCGTGACCGGGCAGTTCGACCACCTCGCCACCCGTGACGTGGCGGCCATGGATCACGCCCTCCAAGTGCCGGAATTCGAGGGGGCCGAGACCGTGGATGGCCTGGGCGGCGAACTGCTGGACGAGGTCACGCCGTCGGCGGGCCTGGGGGTGGGCGCGTCCCTGGGCGCGGCGGTGCGCGAACACCACCGCGACATCGACCCCAATCCCGGCTACACCCCGCCCAGCGAGCAGGGCCCGCCCCGCGTGAGCCAGCGGCCCGGCGACCTGCCGGAGGGCGAAACGCCCGAACTCCAGAACGAGGTGCAGGGCGACGGACTCGACCGGCGCTGAGCCGGGGGTGACAGCGGTGTTCAGTTCCGCCCCGGCCCTGAAAGGATGCCCCAGGGCTCCATTTCCAGCCGCTGTCATCTCACGGACTCGCTCCGCTCGTTCCAGATGCACTGAGGGCAACCCTCAGTGCCTCTGAAGTCTGATGTGAACCTACAGGGGACGGACGTACAGCACGCCGTCCTCTGTTTCCGTGGCGTAGATCCGCACGGCCTTCACGGCGGGCAGCGTCTTCGCCCTGCCGGTCGCGAGCTCGAACTTCGCGCCGTGCTTCTCGCAGGTGATCCGGCCCATGGACACGTCGCCGCCCAGCAGCGGGAAGTCCTTGTGGGTGCAGTTGTTGCGCAGGGCGTAGAACTGCCCCTCGAACTTCACGACGAGCACGCCCACGCCGTCCACGTCCACCGTGCCCTGCCAGCCCTCGGGCATGGCGTCCGTGCGTCCCACCTCGACCCGCTCGCTCATCGCCGGCGAGTGTAGCGCCCCGGCCGGGGCGGGTGGCCGCCTACACGCCGCAGCCGGTCTCCAGGCGCAGCTTCAGGCCGCCGGCGGGCGTCCACTCGCGCGCGGCGAAGGCCTCGCCCTCGTAGTACGTGCCGGAGGTGAGCACCTCCATGCGGCCGTCGCCGTTCAGGTCGGCCACGCCCGCGAGGCGGAAGAGGCTGGCGAGCGGCATGGGCTCCGTGCTGCCGGGATCCCAGGGGGTGGCGGGGGCGACGTGCTCGCCCAGCACGGTGGTGACCGCCCGCCCGCCGGCCACGTGGCGCAGCAGCAGGAGGCTGTAGTCGCCGGGCTGCCCAGTGGGCGGGGGGAAGTTCCCGCTGCGCTCACGGTAGCGGCCCGCCTCGACGATGACCTCCTGGGTGCCGTCGCCGTCGAGGTCGGTGCGGATCACGGCAGTCAGGGTCACGACGGGCGCGCGCACGCCGCGCCGGACGAGTTCCTGCCGCACGACCTCGCGGTACACGGCGCTCGTGAGGGGCAGGGCCGTGACCGGGCGGGGCCGCTGGGGGATGCCCGTGTACACCTCGAAGGTGCGGGCGTCGCGCGGGGCGGCCAGCCGGGCCTGGAAGGTCTCGCCGCACGGGTCGCCCATGGACGCCGGGGCCTTCAGAGCCACGCGGGCGGCCGGCCCGGCCAGGGTGCCGCGGAGGTACGTGGCGGCCCCCAGCTCGCGGGCCAGCGCGGCGTCGCCGGGCCGCCAGCGTCCGCCCTGCCACGCGCCGAGCAGGTACGGGTGGCCCTCGCCGGGAGCGCGCACCAGCACGGGATTCAGGGGGGTGGCCGCGTGTCCGGGCACGCCCAGCGAGCACGCCAGGGCCAGCGCGGCGGCGCGGCGCAGGAGCGGGGAAGCCATGCGCCAGGGTAGGCGCTCAGGCCCGGCGCACGGTGAGGCGGGTGCCCCATGGATCACGGACGCTCACGTGATCCGTGGCGTCCTGCACGTCGTCGCGGCCGCGCAGGTGGGCGCGCAGGGCGTCCAGATCGGGGGTCAGGAACGTCACGCCGCCCAGGCCCGCGGCGGGCGCGGCGGGCCGTCCCTGTCCGGCCGAGTGCCACTCGTTCAGCCCGACGTGGTGGTGGTACCCGCCCCACGACAGGAACGCGGCGCTGCCCAGGTCGGCCACGACGTCCAGGCCCAGGGTGTCCGCGTACCAGCGGGCGGCCTGCGCAGCGTTCCCGACCTTCAGGTGGATGTGCCCGACGGTGGTGCCGGCCGGGGCCCCGGCGTAGGGGGGTGCGTCGCCCAGGTGACCCAGGTCGAGCCCGGCGGCGGCCAGCACGGCGGCGGCGTCGACGGCCAGGGTCGCCATCTGGATCTGGCCGTCCACCCACGTCCACGTGTCGCGCGGGCGGTCGGCGTAGACCTCGATGCCGTTGCCCTCGGGGTCGTTCAGGTAGAAGGCCTCGCTGACGAGGTGGTCGCCGCTGCCGATCCGCAGGCCCGAGCGGGCGGCGTGCGCGAGCCACTGCCCCAGGTCGGCGCGGGTGGGGAGCAGGAACGCGGTGTGGTACAGGCCGGGCCGGGTGACGGGCGCGGCGGGCAGGTCCGGGGCAGCTCGTAGGTGCAGCAGCGGGGTGCCGTGCGCGGCCAGCGTGACCTCCTGCGCCGACGCGGCCGTGGGGGTCAGGCCCAGGAGCTGCGTGTAGAACGCGCTCAGGCGGGGCAGATCGCGGGCGAGCAGCGTGACCGGGCCGACGTGGGTGGTGGCGGGCAAGGCAGCGGGCGTGGTCATGCCTCCACTGTCCACCCGATGCTTTAGAAAGTCAAGCGGTGTAGAAAGCTAGCCGCGGGTCAGGGCGTGGTCGAGCGCCGCCCGCACGCGCCCCAGGTACGACGCCCCGAACATGTTCAGGTGCGCCAGCAGCGGGTACAGGTTCCACAGCGCCGTGCGCTCCCGCCACCCCGGCGTCAGCGGGTAGGCCTCGTGGTACGCCGCCAGGGCGTGCTCCGGCATCGTCCCGAACAGGTGCAGCAGGGCAAGATCCACCTCGCGGTGGCTGTACGCCGCCGCCGGGTCGATCAGCGCCGGGCCGCGCGCCGTGGACAGCACGTTCCCGTGCCACAGGTCGCCGTGCACGGGGGCCGGCGGCTCCGGGGGAATCAGGGCGGGCAGCCGCCCCCGCAGCGCCTCGAAGCGCGCGTGGTCGGCGGGAGTCAGGTGCGCGGCGGCGAGCGCCACCTGCGGGGCCAGCCGCTCGTGCCAGATGAAGTCGGCTGCGCTGGGCTGCGCGCCGTTCGCCTGCGCCAGCCGCCCGAAGTAGTTCGGCGCGGTGCCGCCGAAGCCCGGCGCGGGCGCGCGGTGCAGCGCCGCCAGCCCCCGCCCGAGCGCCTCCTGGGCGGCGGGCGTGTCGGGGGCGGCGGGCAGGAATTCCAGCAGCACGTACGCCCACCCGCCCGGCGCGTCGCCGTGCGAGATGACGGTAGGCACGGCGAGCGGCGTGGCCGCGCGCAGGAGTTCCAGCCCCGCGGCCTCGGCGGCGAACAGGCCCGGCAGGCCGCGCCGGGACGCCTTGAGCACCACCGGCCCGCGGGCCGTGTCCAGCCGGAACACGTCGTTGATGTCGCCGCCCGCGAGTCGCGTGGCGGCAGTCACGGACGTGCCGAGCACCAGCTCCAGCTGGGGGCGCAGGGCGGCGGGCAGCGCGGTGGGCATGCCGCATGGTGGCAGATCGCGCGGCGGCTGCACCCAAAGGCGGATGTCCACGACCGTCTGCAGGGTGTGTACTCAGGTGAGTACATCACTGCTCTCAGTATCCGGAGGTTCCGTATGGTTCAGGTGGCCCTCGACGTCCTCCAGCACGCCCTGAACGCCCTGCTCTGGCTGGCGCTGCCCGCCGCCGGGGTGGCGCTGCTGGGCGCGATCATCCTGGGGCTGCTGCACCGGCTTGATCCGGGCGGCCGCCGGGCGCGGCAGCGCTGGCTGACGCGCCGCGCGCCCCACGTGGCCGGGTGGGCCCTGGTGCTGCTCGCGCTGGGAGCCGCCAGCGTGCTGCTGCACGTGTCGCGGCGGGCGACCGATCTGCGCGTGGGAACCCAGCTGTCGGCCCGCTACGCGAACGCCGCCGATCCGGACGGCGGGCAGACCGTGCAGGGTGCGCCGCGCGCCAGCGTGCTGGGCAGCCACACCTACACCCGGTCGCTGACGCTGCCCGCCGACGTGGACACCCGGATCCGCGTGCCGGGCGGCTGGGAGGCGCTGCTGCCCTACCTGGGCCAGCCGGACGGCGCCTCGGTGCGCGACCTGCGCGAGGGCTTCACGCGGGTCGGCCCCCGGCTGGTGTACTCGCGAGCCGTGACGCTGACGACCGAGGAGCCGGTTCCGCTCGACTCGTCGGCGGTGCGTGCCGACCTGAAGTTCACCGAACCGGCGGGCGGGCGCGGCCTGTACTACGCGGCGGCCTTCAGCGCCGACTACGCCTTCACCAACCCGGCGGCCCTCCCCGCCACCATGCGCTTCACGTTTCCGCTTCCGACCGGCAGCGGCACCCTGAGCGACTTCCGGCTGACCGTGAACGGGCAGGTGCTGCGCCCCGCCGATCCTGACCGCGGCACGGTGTGGGAGGGCGTGGTGCCGGCCGGCGGCGTGATCCGCGTGACCGTCACGTACCGCAACCAGGGCGCCCGGAGCTGGCGCTACGAGCTGGGGCAGCGGCGCGAGCCCATCCGCGACTTCCGCCTGGACGTCAGCACGAACCGGCCCGCGAAGTTCCAGCGCGCCACGCTGTTCCCGACGCGGCAGACGCGCCCGGCGCTGGGCACCACCACCCACCTGGAATGGAACCTGCGGGACGTCATCACCGCGCAGGACATCGCCCTGGTGTTCGCACAGGGCAGCATGCGCGAGACGCTGACCAAGATCGGTGTGCTGCACCCGCTGGCACTGGTGCTGGCCGCGCTGCTGTGCGTGGCGTGGGCGACCACGCGCCGCCGGCCGCTGCCGCCCGTGCCACTGGCCGCCGCCGTGCTGGGCCTGGGGCTGGGCTTCACGCTGGCCGGCGTGCTGACCGCGTACATGCCGGTGGACGCCGCGCAGGGGCTGGGCACACTCACCGGTCTCGTCCTGGGCCGGCACCTGCTGGGCCGCGCCTTCACGTGGCCGCTCGCGCTGGCGAGCGCCGCGCCGCTGGTCTTCCTGAGCGGTGGGCACGCGGGCCTGCTCCTGACCGTGCTGGCCGCCGTGCTGCTGCTCGTGCTGCGGCCGGCGCGTTCCCGGAGGGGCGCTGGCCGGTGACCACAGCCATTCCACACCCGTCCGTGTGTCACAGCTGACCGCCGGCACATGTGACAATGTGCTGGACATCACCATGGCATCGGCGTCACCGCTCCCCCGAGGTCTCCTCACGTGTCCGTACAATCCGCCACCCTGACCGTGAGCACAGCCGTCCTGTTCCTGGCCGGCCAGACGCACTCGACTGTCAATCCGGCGGTCGAGCTGTTCCGGCAGGGCCGCCATCCCCAGGCGCTGGCCGCCTTCCAGGCCCAGGCCCGGCAGGGGGACATCCAGGCGTGGGGGTACGTGGGCCGCATGTACGCGGCCGGCCTGGGCGTGCCGGCCGATCCCGCCCGCGCCGTCCACGCCTACCGGCAGGCGGCTGATGGCGGGAACGCGGCGGCGATGGCCTCTCTCGCCGGAGCCTACGCCCAGGGCCGGGGCGTGCCGGTCAGCGACCGCGAGGCCGCGCACTGGTACCAGCAGGCCGCGCAGGCCGGACATGTCCTGTCCATGGCCCGTCTGGGCGACCTGTACGCGCAGGGGCGCGGGGTCAGCCAGGACGACACGCTGGCCGCCCGCTGGTACCGCAGCGCCGCCCGCGCCGGGCACGTCCACGCCATGCAGCGCCTGGGCGACCTGTATGCCGGCGGGCGCGGCGTGCCGGATGACCCCGCCCAGGCCGTCCGCTGGTACCAGCAGGCCGCGCAGGCCGACGATCCGCTGGCCATGAACGCCCTGGGCGACCTGTACCGCACCGGCCGGGGCGTGCCGCGCAGCGACGCCCACGCCGCGCAGTGGTACCTGAAGGCCGCCCGCGCCGGCGTACCCACCGCCATGCGCAACGCCGGGTACATGCTCCGCCACGGGCGCGGCGTGCCGGTCGATACCGCGCAGGCCGCCGCGTGGTTCCGCCGGGCCGCACAGGCCGGCGACCGCTGGGTCATGAACGACGTGGGCCTGATGTACCAGCGCGGTCAGGGCCTGCCCACCGATCCCGGACAGGCCGCCGCGTGGTTCCGCCGGGCGGCGGCCCAGGGCGACGCGAACGCCATGACCTCGCTGGGCGACCTGTATGCCGACGGGCGCGGCGTGCCCCAGAGCGATCCGGACGCGCTGGCGTGGTACCTCCAGGGTGCCCAGGCCGGCGACGCCACCGCCATGAAGAACCTGGGCCTGTTCGCGGCGGCCGGACGGGGCCGTCCCCGCGACCCGGCGGTGGCCGCCGCGTGGTTCCTGAAGTCAGCCCAGCGCGGCAACGCGAACGCCATGAACCTGCTCGGTGACGCCTACGTCGTCGGGGACGGCGTGCGGCGCGACCTCCGGCAGGCCGCCGAGTGGTACGGCCGCGCCGCCGGCCACGGTCAGGTCACCGCCATGAAGAACCTCGCGCAGGCCTACGAGTACGGGCAGGGCGTGCGCGTGAACCTGCCCCTGGCCGTGCAGTGGTACACGCGGGCGGCCGGGGGCGGCGACGTGAACGCCATGTCCAGCCTGGGCCGTCTGGCCGCGACCGGCCGGGGCGTGCCCCGCAGCGAGGCCACGGCCGCCCACTGGTTTCGCCAGGCCGCCGACGCCGGCCAGACCAGCGCCATGCTGGAACTCGCCCGCCGCCACGCGCAGGGCGTGGGGGTGCCGCGCGACGCCGCGCAGGCCCAGGCGTGGCGGGATCGCGCGGCCGGTGCGGACTGACCGGGAGTGCGGATCCCTCGTGAGGCGGGTGGCAAAGAAGCTGCAGTGCGCGGTATGGAGAAACACCGGTGCTGTTGTGCAGGTCTCGGAATGGAGCGCACTGCGGCTGACAGCAGCACACTACCCACCGTACCCAGAACCTGCAGGTCAGTTCCTCAGCGCGGCCAGCACGTCCTCTACCCGTGCCGGCCCGGCCGTGATGATCACCCGGTTCCCCGACGGGTCGAGCGACTGTACTCCTCCGGGCGCATCCTGAACGTCGTACCCCGCTGTTTCCAGCCGCTGCACCGTCCGCGTCAGTTCCGCCGCGTCCGGCACCTCCAGCGTCCAGTGGTGCAGGCCACGCGAGCCGGGGGTCGGCACCGGGCCGCCCCGGCTGCGCCAGGAGTTGTTGCCGACGTGGTGGTGGTAGTCGCCCGCCGCCGCGAACACCAGATCCGGTGACTGCGCCGTGACGTTCAGACCCAGACCACCGGCCATGAAGTCGCGTGTGGCGTCGGCGTCGGCCATCTTCAGGTGCACGTGGCCCATCCGCGTGCCAGCCGGAGCACCGTCCCAGACCTGATCCGTGTCCGGCGTGTTCAGCAGCTCGCGCAGGCGGATGTCCTCGCGCTGCGCCGCGCCGGGCGTCATGCGGCGGGCGGCGCGGTCGAAGGGCCACTGCTCCTGGGGCCAATCCTGGTAGACCTCGATGCCGTTGCCCTCGGGGTCGTGCAGGTAGAAGGCCTCGTGCGTGTAGTGATCCGATTGCCCGATCCGCAGGCCCAGGGGAAAGGCGTGGGTGAACCAGCGGGCGAGATCCTGCCGGGTGGGCAGCAGGAACGCCAGGTGGTACAGGCCGGTGGCGTCCGGGGCGGGTTCCGGCGCGTCGGGGTGCTCCAGCAGACCGAGCAGCGCCGTCCCCTCCGGCGTGCCCAGCACCACGGCGTTCCCGTCGCGGGCCAGTTCGTCCAGGCCCAGCAGGCGGCGGTAGAAGGCCGTCATCGTCTCCAGGTCGCGCACGGTCAGGGCCACGGGGCCGGGCGTGCTGTTCACATGAATTTCAGAGCTGGTGGTCACGCGATCCTCCTGGGTGGTCATGTCGGTGCGGCGATCCCGGTCTGTGCCATGACCTCCCGCCCGATCCGCACGACTTCCCGCGCCAGCACATCGAAATCATCCTGCACGCTGCGGTGGTTGGCAATGGCGATCCGCAGGCAGTAGCGGCCGTACAGGGTTGTGTACGACGGGACGGCGGTGCCCTGCTCGTGCAGCTGCATCAGGATTTCCCGGTTCAGCGTGTCCAGCGCCGGGCCGTCCAGATCAGCACCGGCCAGCCCGCCGGGATTGAACCTGAAGCACACGATGTCCAGCCCGACCGGGGCCATGCGTTCCAGTTGCGGGTCGGCGTCGACCAGTCCGGCGAAGTAATGCGCCTGCTCGACGTTGCGGGTGATCATGCGCCCGAAGCGGTGCAGGCCGTGCTCCTTGACGGACATCCAGACCTTCAGGGCCCGGAACTGCCGCGACAGTTGCAGGCCGTAGTCGGAAAACCACACTGCGCCGGCCGCCACGCCCCGCTGCTCGTGCGCCAGGTATTCCGGGGTCAGCGAGAAGGTGCCCCGGTGGGCGGGTTCCGACCGCACCACCACGCAGCCGGCCTCGAAGGGCATGTGCAGCCACTTGTGCAGGTCAAGCGCCACCGAGTCCGCCCGCTCAATGCCGCGCAGCTGGGGGCGGATCACGTCCGACAGCACCGCCACCGCGCCGATCGCGCCGTCCACATGCAACCACAGCCCCTCGCGTGCACACAGGTCGGCCAGGGCCGACAGGTCGTCGATGGCCCCGGTGTTGATGGTGCCGCCGTTCCCGACGACCGCGATGGGCCGCCGCCCCCCCGCCCGGTCGGCGGCGATGGCCTGCTCCAGCGCGGCCACGTCCAGCGTGTAGTCCGCGTTCACGGGCACCTTGTGCAGCCCGACCTTCCCCAGTCCCAGCGCCTCCACGGTCTTCTGCATGCAGCTGTGGACTTCCGTGGAGGCGTAGACCACCAGCGGCTGCGGCGCAGCGTGCATGCCCAGCTCGCGCACATCGAAGCCCGCGTTCACGTTCCGTGCCACCGCCAGGGCCACGAAGTTCGCCATGGAGCCGCCGCAGACCAGCAGGCCGCTGGCCGTGGCCGGAAAGTCCAGCATCTCCTTTACCCACGAGATGACCTGCGACTCCACGACGCTCGCCACGTGGTTGCCGCCGCCCACGTTGGGGTTCATGGTCGCCGCCAGGAACTCGGCCAGGGCGCCCAGCACCGTGCCGTTGCCCATGTACCAGCCCCAGAAGCGCGGGTGGATGTTGCCCATCGGGTACGGCTGCACGTCCCGCAGGAAGTCCTCGTAGGCGGCCTCGGCTCCCTGCGGCTCCCACGGGGCCGGCGCACGGAGCCGCGCTTCCACCTCCGGCGGCACCGGCTGCCACGCGGGGCGCTCGCGCAGCGTCTCCAGGTGGCCCAGCGCGTCATCCACCATGCGGTGCGCGAGCAGGCGCATCTGCGCCCAGTCCGGCGGGTCGAGGGTCTCGAAGGGTGCCGCCTGCGGTTCGCTGGTCATGCTCTGACCTCCGGACGAGCGGCCTGCCCTGAACCGTGGCGCGGCTCCCCCGAGCCGGTCGGTGGCCCTCCCGTCTGGGCCCAGCCTACGCCGTCTTGAACTCGGTCAGGATCACGTGGATGTCCTGCGTGCCCACGTTCTTCAGGGTGTGTGGCGGGATCGGCGCGGCCGGGATCGCGGTGCCGGGCACCGGCGACACACCGTCGCGCACCGAGTCCATCATCACGGTGCCGTGCTCGTCGCAGCGCACGCACGGGCTCCAGCTGATCACGTACAACACGCCGCTCCACACGTGGGTGTGCACGGCCGTCTCCTCGCCGGGGCGGATCACGGTGTCCAGCACGCGCACGCGGTCGTCCTCGAACAGCACGATGTGGTGCTCGGGGGCGGCGGCCACGGCATCAAGACTATCGAGCATCGGCGGCCTCCTGGCCGGCCGCGATCCAGTCCGCTCTGGGCGGCGCGAACACGTCGATGACCTGGGCGTCCTCCAGCACGGTCACCTGATGCGGGAGGTGGCCCGGAATGACGATGGTGTCGCCCGCACCCGCCTCCACGACCTCCGGGGCCGCGGTTCCACCGAACTCGAAGCGTGCCCGGCCCGACAGCAGGATGCTGATCTGCTCGTTCGCGTGCTCGTGCCACGGCACCACGGCCCCGGCCCGCAGTTCGATCTGCGCGACCATCGCCTGCTCGCCGTGCACGAACCGCCGCGTCACCCCTGGCATCATCGCCTCGGCCTGCACGTCATGCCACGCCCGTTTCACTGCTGTCATGGTGTCCTCCTGTCGCCGCTCCATGATGCCCCGTCAGCTGAGCCGGGCCACCATATCCACCCGGTCGAGCCCTGGCCCGTAGCCGCCTGGGGTGCGCGTCACCTCCTCGAACCCGAAGCGGGCGTAGTACGGCGCGGTGTGCTGGGACGTGTCGAGCCGCACCTCGCCCGCGCCCAGCTCGCGCAGCCGCTCCAGGCGGGCCCGGACGAGCATGGTGCCGTGGCCCCGGTGCTGGAGGTCACGGGCGACCATGCCCCACGCGAACCCGGCCGGGGCGGCGGGCTCCGTCCACCAGATCCCGCCGCAGGCGACGAGCTGCCCGGCGTCCTCGATGACGAGATATTCGGCGTGTTCATCGCTGCCCCCCGCGTCCAGACCGTCCAGCCACTCCACGAACTCCGCGCGTTCGTGGGGCAGGAACGAGGAGGGTGTATTCGAGTCGAACAGCGCCACGCAGGCAGCGTGGTCCGTGGGACGGTACGGGCGCAGCTTCGGATTCATTCACCCTGAAGTGTCCCCTGCTGGAAGCGTTCCCAGAGCTGCCCTGAATTACACTCCGGTCATGACTTCTGCTGCCGCGCCGGAATGGTACAAGAGCGCCGTCTTCTACGAACTCTCGGTTCGCACCTTCGCCGACGGGAACGGCGACGGCAAGGGCGACTTTCCGGGCCTAACCGGCCGGCTGGACTACCTCAAGTCGCTGGGCGTGGACTGCCTGTGGCTGCTGCCCTTCTTTCCCAGCCCACTGCGCGACGACGGCTACGACGTGGCCGACTACGTGAACATTCACCCGGATCTCGGCACCCTGGACGACTTCAAGGTGTTCCTGCGCGAAGCGCATGCACGCGGGCTGAGGGTCGTGGGCGACCTCGTGACCAACCACACGTCCAGCGACCATCCGTGGTTCCAGGCGGCGCGGCGCGGGGCCGTGCTGCCCGATGGCAGTCCCAACGAGTACCACGACTACTACGTGTGGAGCGAGACCGGCACCGAGTACGCCGGAGCGCGCATCATCTTCACCGACACCGAGACGAGCAACTGGACGATGGACGAGCAGGCCGGCAAATACTACTGGCACCGCTTCTTCGGCAGCCAGCCGGATCTGAACTACGACAACCCGAGGGTCGTGGAGGAACTGCTGTCGGCCGCACGGTTCTGGCTCGATCTGGGCCTGGACGGCTTCCGGGTCGACGCCGTGCCCTACCTGATCGAGCGCGAGGGCACCAACTGCGAGAACCTGACCGAGACCCACGACATCCTGAAGAGGATGCGCCGCATGGTGGACGAGGAATACCCCGGCCGCCTGCTGCTGGCCGAGGCCAACCAGTGGCCGGAGGAGGTCGTCGAGTACTTCGGCACCGACGAGGAACCCGAGTTCCACATGTGCTTCAACTTCCCGGTCATGCCCCGGCTGTACATGAGCCTGAAAAAGGAGGACACGACCAGCATCCGCGAGATCATGGGCCGCCTGCCGGCGATCCCCGCATTCGGGCAGTGGGCGACCTTCCTGCGGAACCACGACGAACTGACGCTCGAGATGGTCACGGACGACGAGCGCGCCTTCATGTACGCCGCCTACGCGCCCGATACCCGCATGAAGATCAACGTGGGCATCCGCCGCCGGCTGGCCCCGCTGCTCGACAACGACCGCCGCCGGATCGAGCTGCTGAACACCGTCCTGCTGGCCCTGCCCGGCAGCCCGATCCTGTACTACGGCGACGAGATCGGCATGGGCGACGACCTGGGTCTGGCCGACCGCAACGGCGTGCGCACGCCCATGCAGTGGAACGCCGGCACAAGCGGCGGCTTCTCGACGGCCGCGCCCTCGGACTGCTTCTTCCCGCCCATCGGGGACACGGTGTACGGCTACGGCCGCGTGAACGTGCAGAGCCAGGAACAGGATCCCAGCAGCCTGCTCAAGTGGATGTCGCGCCAGCTCGAACTGCGCCGCCGTCACCCCGGCTTCGCGGTGGGCGAGCTGGAATTCATCGATACGGATAACCCGGCGATCCTGGCCTTCACGCGCACCACACCCGATGAGAAGCTGCTGATCGTGAGCAACTTCGCCGGCAACGCGCAGGCCGTGCATCTGGAACTGGGCGCCTACGCGGGCCGTGTGCCGGTCACGCTCGCCGGGGCCAGCCCCTTCCCGGTGGTGGGCGAGGAACCCTACCCGATGATCCTCGGCAAGTACGACTACTACTGGCTGCGGCTGAACTGAGCGTGACCGGCGATACCCTGCCAGACGCTGCCCTGATCGTCGTCGCCACGGCGGGCGAGGCCACGCGGCTGACTGACCTGACCGCACGGGTGGTCGTGTCCGGCGTCGGGCCGGTGGCGGCGGCGCTGGCGACCCAGCGGGCGCTGCTGGAACAGCCGGCCGGTCTGGTGATCAGCGCCGGGATCGGCGGGGCGTATCCGGGCAGCGGGCTGAACCCCGGCGACCTGGCCGTGTCCAGCGAGATCATCCACGCCGACCTGGGAGCATGGGACGGCGACATGTGGCTGGAGCTGGACGCTCTGGGACTGTCGGTGCGATCCGATGGTCAGCAGGGCATCCGGTTTGCAGTCTGGGACGGTGCAGAGGAGGCGGCCAGACGCGCTGACGCTCCCTTTGGCCCCCTGCTCACCCTGAGCAGCGTGACCGGCTCGGCCCTCCAGGCAGCGGCCCTGACCGCCCGGCATCCCGGTGCCCTGACCGAAGGCATGGAGGGAGCAGGAGTGGCCCACGCCGCGCTCGTCGCCGGGGTGCCCGTGGTCGAGGTGCGCGGCGTGAGCAATCCCGTCGGCCCCCGCGACCGCAGCGCGTGGCGCCTCGGGGAGGCGCTGGCGGCCACACGGCGCGGCGTGCAGGCCGTGCTGGAGGAACTGGCGGCCACGTAGGTGCGGCCCTGGATCAGGGGTTCAGCAGGTTCCGCGCCTGGTTCACGGGGCCAGGAAAGTCCACCTTCACGTGCACGGTCGTGCCGGCAGGGGTGGCGGGATCGACGTTGATCCAGTGGCTCGCCAGCACCGGCGGGTTGGGCTGCGGGTCGATGGCCCGCACCATCACGCGGCCCTGGGCCGGCACGAACACGCACCAGCCCTCGGGCACGGTGGGAATGGCCCGCACCGGCAGCAGGCTCTGGAGGGTCATGTCCTCGGGCGTGGCCCAGTACTCGATCAGCAGGCTCGCCTGGGCGCGGTTCAGGTCAGACGCGGCCACGTCCAGCTGGATCTCGATGGTATCGGGGGTGCCGGGCACGAGGTTCGTCCAGCCGGGGATGACGTAGCGGTTGCTGCCCGCACTGCGGAACTGCTCGGGCTGGGGGGTCGGGGCGGTCATGGCTACAGCCTACCGCTCCTCAGTGCGAGCGCACGGTGCGGATCATCGCCCGCACCCCGAGAAATCCCACCAGAAAGAACAGGAAGGGAATCACGTTCACGGTGATCTCGGCGTCCTTCTCGGGCTCCAGGGCGTTCTGGCGGCGGTACTTGATCATGCGCCCAGCGTACCCCGCCCCCGGTGGGGGCCGGACGAGGGTGGGCTTATGACACTTCCCACATTCCGCACGGCCGACACGCCGCACGTCCTGCCGTCTGCGTCCGGCCCTGCGGAGCGCGCCCGTTGCGACTGCCGGCACCGGGGCGGTAGAACGCCCGTGTGACTGCTGCCGAGCTGCCCCAGACCATGCGTGCCCTGAGCAAACTTCACCCCGAGCCGGGCATCTGGATGGTGGACGTCCCGGTGCCCACCCCCGGCCCGAACGATCTGCTGATCCGCGTCCGCCGGAGCAGCATCTGCGGCACGGACGTCCATATCTACTCCTGGGACAGCTGGGCCCAGAAGACCATTCCCGTGCCGATGGTCGTCGGGCACGAGTACGTGGGCGTGGTCGCCGGCATGGGCTCCGAGGTGCGCGGCTTCGAGATCGGTGACCGCGTGAGCGGCGAGGGCCACGTCACCTGCGGGCACTGCCGCAACTGCCGCGCGGGCCGCCGCCACCTGTGCCGCAACACCCTGGGGGTCGGCGTGAACCGTCCCGGCAGCTTCGCCGAGTATCTGGTGCTCCCGGCGTTCAACGCCTTCAAGCTCCCGGACGACATCCCGGACGACATCGCCGCGATCTTCGATCCGTTTGGCAACGCCGTGCACACTGCCCTGACCTTCGATCTGGTGGGCGAGGACGTACTGATCACCGGGGCCGGCCCGATCGGCGTGATGGCTGCCGCTGTCGCGAAGCATGTCGGGGCACGGAACGTGGTCATCACGGACGTGAACGACTACCGCCTGGAGCTGGCCCGCACGATGGGCGTCACGCGGGCAGTGAACGTGGCCCGTGAAGACCTGTGGACGGTGGCCACCCAGGAACTCGGCATGCACGAGGGCTTCGACGTGGGCCTGGAGATGAGCGGGAACGGCCAGGCCTTCGCGCAGATGGTGTCGGTGATGAACAACGGCGGCAAGGTCGCGCTGCTGGGCATCCCCGCCGGCCGCGTGGACATCGACTGGAACGCTGTGATCTTCAAGATGCTGACGATCAAGGGGATCTACGGCCGCGAGATGTTCGAGACGTGGTACAAGATGGCCGCCCTGATCCAGTCGGGTCTCGACCTGCGCCCCGTCATCACGCACCACTACGGCATTACGGACTTCCAGAAGGGCTTCGACGACATGCTGGGCGGCCAGAGCGGCAAGGTCATCCTGAACTGGGAGGAGTGAGGCGCCGCGACCGGCGCTGAGCCGGTGCTCAGGCCTCGCCCAGGAGTGCCGGGGGAAAGGGCGGCACAGTCCACTCGTCATGAAGGAGTGGAGGGTTCCCCCGCTCCCCCAGCGCGAGACGGACGGACTGGCCGGACGCCAGGTCGCCCAACAGGAAAGCCTCCGCATCCAGATGGATTCCACGATCCGTCGGGTCGCGGCTGAAGTCGAGACCGATCTCGAACCAGCCGTCGCCGTGATCCGTGAACAGCGCGTCGTCCGGCGTGACCGGGCTCAGGTACAGGCCGAGGCCGTGAAGCGTCAGGGTATGCGTGTGCGACAGGCGGCACAGCCAGTCGTCGTCCTGCTGGAACCAGTGGAGGTGGGTCACGGATCGACCGTACCTGAAGCAGCGGGAACGCGATACGTCATCCCCGGCTCCTGACATAAGCCACCTGGCGCGTCCCCCCGCTCATCCCCTCCCCTACGATGACGCCATGACCTTCACTGCACAGACCCAGTGGTGGCCCGGCCCGTCCGGGAGCCCCTGTCCTGTGCGCTGAATTCTGATCCACGACTTCCGCCCAGACCGCGCCCGGAGAGCATCCAGGCGCGGTCTTTCCTGTTCCGGAGGCCACCATGACGACTGCCGATGTCCCCGCCCCCCGCCCGCGCCTCCTGACCGGCGACCGCCCGACCGCGCCGCTCCACATCGGCCACTACGCGGGTTCGCTCCGCATCCGCGTTGCCCTGCAACGCGAGTACGAGACCTTCGTGCTGATCGCGGACGTACAGGCGCTGACCGACCACTTCGAGCAGCCGAAGAAAGTCCGGGACAACGTGCTGGAGGTCATGCTGGACTACCTCGCGGTGGGCCTCGACCCGGCCCACGTGAGCTTCGTGCTCCAGTCCCAGGTGCCTGAACTGGCCGAGCTGACCGTGTATTTCCTGAACCTCGTGACGGTGTCGCACCTGCGGCAGAACCCCACAGTCAAGACCGAGATCGTGCAGAAGGGCTACGGCGAGGCCGTCCCGGCCGGTTTCTTCGTGTATCCGGTGTCCCAGGCGGCGGACATCACGGCCTTCGGAGCCACCCTCGTTCCGGTCGGGGATGACCAGTTACCCATGATCGAGCAGACGCGAGAGATCGTGCGCCGCTTCGGCCACCTCTACGCCCCGATTCTGGTCGAGCCGCAGGCTGTGGTGGGCCGCGTGCCGCGCCTGCCCGGACTGGACGGCCGCGCCAAGATGAGCAAGTCGCTGGGCAATGCCATCTTCCTGTCGGACGGCGCCGACGAGGTGCGGCGCAAGGTCATGGGCATGTACACCGACCCCCTGCACGTGCGGGCCGCCGATCCCGGCACGGTCAAGGGCAACCCGGTCTTCGCGTATCTGGACGCCTTCGACCCGGACGGAGCGGGCGTGCAGGCCCTGAAAGACCACTACACGCGCGGCGGCCTGGGCGACATGACCGTGAAACGTCATCTGGTGGACGTGCTGGAAGACGTGCTCGCCCCGATCCGCGAGCGGCGGGCGGAGTCCGCCGCCGATCCCGCATCGGTGTGGGCGATCCTGCGGGCCGGCACGCAGCGGGGGCAGGAGGTGGTGGCCCAGACCATGCACGCGGTGCGGGGCGCGATGAACCTGACCTCGCTGGAGGCTGCAGGGAACGGCCCCCGGGGATGGGCTCCCAGCTATCCCGCAGAGCCCGACTGAACCGGCGCGGTCTGACCGGCGACCCACACGCGGTTGCGCCCCTCCCGCTTGGCGGTGTACAGGGCCTCGTCAGCGTGCAGGAAGGCGTGATGCAGGGTGTCGTCGGTGGGCCAGGACGCCACGCCGATACTCACGGTGATGGCCACGTGGCCGAACAGGGTGTGCTGCGCCGCGGCACGGACGGTGTCGGCCACGGCCGCCGCATTCAGCACGTCGTGCCCGTGCAGGTACACCACGAATTCCTCGCCGCCCCAGCGGGCGGTCAGAGTGCCCGGCGGGATCACGCGGAGCAACTGGGTGCCCAGTTCGGTCAGGATCCGGTCGCCCTCGGCGTGACCGTGCGTGTCGTTCACGACCTTGAAGTGGTCAATGTCCAGCACCAGCAGCGTGCCCGCCGTGTCGCCGGTGCGCTGGAGCCGGGCCTGCGCCTCGAACCCCCGCCGGTTGAACAGGCCGGTCAGCGGATCGCGGTTCGACAGTTCCTCGAGGACGTGCAGCCGCTCAGTCAGGCCAGCCAGGGTCTGGCGCATGACCACGCCCACCACCAGCAGGGCGAACATCCCGGTGTTCACCCACTGCGACACCAGCAGGCGGTCACGGTCGATCCCGCTCAGCAGGTTGACCTCCAGGCGGTACGCGCCGAGCAGCAGCAGCGACAGCGGAATGGACAGCCGCGACGGCAGGATCAGCAGCAGGCCCGTCACGATGAACAGCAGCACGCTCCCCAGCAGGTCACGGCCCACGATCTGCTCCGGGTGCGCGGCATACATCTGGAGAAAACTCACCGCGCTCACGACGAGCAGCCCGGCGAAGATCCGTTCGGCCTGCGGGATCCGCCGGGGCTGTCTCCAGCCCCACACGAGCAGCAGCGCCGCACCCAGCAGGACCACGCCGTGCGTGCCGACCTGGAGCCACGCCCGGTGCATGACCAGTTCACGCAGCAGCAGCAGCAGTCCCGGCGTGGCGGCCAGCGCCGCGAAGGCATAGCCGACGAGTTTCACACGACGGACGTCCGGGCTGTCCGGAGCCGGCAGGGCCAACAGGCCTGCCCACCGCCTCAGCAGCTGCTGCCAGACCGGCCGGGGCACGGGCGGGCCGGATCGCGGAGGCGTGGGACGGACGTGGTGGACGGACTGGGACAAGGGATACCGGCGTGCTCCTGGGGTTCTGGCGTGCTCGCCAGATGGGTCATGCTGTCACCCGCCCTCTGACATCCCTCTTGAGCGCACCCGCGTGAACGGTGGCGAACCGGGGAGGAGGGGGGGGTGGACTTCCCCAGACACGCCCACTTTTCCTGAGTGTGGTCGTGTTAACCTGTGCGGCGGAGGCCCGGCACCTGCCACCCCGGCCAAGGGTGCCCGGCGACGAACACGACATGGACTACTACGAACTGCTGGGCGTGGCCAAGAGCGCGAGCGCCGACGAGATCAAGAGTGCTTACCGCAAACTCGCCCTGAAATTCCACCCCGATCGCAACAAGGAACCCGGCGCAGCCGAGAAGTTCACGCAGATCAACGAGGCCTACGCGGTGCTCAGTGATCCCGAGAAACGCGCCCACTTCGACCGCTTCGGCAGTGCGCCCAGTGCAGGCATGCCCGGCGGCGACCCCTTCGGCGGCATGGGCGGCGCGGGCTTCGATCCCATGGACATCTTCGAGCAGCTCTTCGGCGGGGCCATGGGTGGGCGTGGGCGGCGTGGCCCGGCCCGCGGCGATGATCTCGAGACTGAGGCCTTCGTGACCCTGGCCCAGGCCCGCGCCGGTGAGGAGATCGAGGTGCAGGTCGACCGCCTGACCGCATGCGACCACTGCCACGGCAGCCGCACCGAGCCTGGCGGCCAGCCGCCCAAGACCTGTACGACCTGTGGCGGCGCCGGCGCGGTACGGGCCCAGGCCCGCACAATCTTCGGCGTGGTCGAGACCCAGCAGCCGTGCCCGACCTGCCGGGGCGAGGGCCAGCTGATCCAGGATCCCTGCACGGTCTGCAAGGGCCGGGGCCGCACGCTCAAGGCCGAACCGGTCAAGGTCAAGCTCCCGCGTGGGATTGACGAGGGTTACCGCATCCGTGTGGCGGGCATGGGCAACGAGGGGCCGGGTGGCAGCGGCGACCTGTACGTGCACATCGAGATGGAGAAGCATCCGCAGCTGCGCCGCGAGGCCGAGCACCTGATCTTTCCCGCAAAGATCGGCTTTGCCAAGGCGGCCCTGGGCGGGAAGATCGAGGTGCCGACCCTGGACGGCCCGGTGAGCGTGGAGGTCAAGGCCGGCACGCAGCACGGCGAACTCCACCGCCTGCACGAGAAGGGCATGCCCCGGCTCCAGGGGCGCGGCAACGGCGACCTGATCGTCGAGTATGACGTCGTGGTGCCCAAGCCGGCCCAGCTGACCCCCGAGGCCCGCGAGGCGCTGCTGGCGTATGCCCGCGCCGTCGGCGACGAGGTGAACGAGAAGCACGAGGGCTTCCTCGGGAAGGTGGGGAAGATCTTCCGGGGCGACTGAGCGAGCACGGCGCCAGCGTCCACCCCGTGCCGATCAGCCTCCGGCACGGGGTGGACGCCACCTGTGGTGCCCGGTGGGACGCGCTGTGCCTGTCCCCCATCCGGGCACGCCGTGACGGGACGATCCTCTCACGCGCTGACGGGTATGCTGCTCACGATTCGGTTCTCGCCCCACCACCCCCACCCCCGCCTGGAGGCCTCGCCTGTGTCCGTCCCTCACCGTGCTCCGTCCACCATCCTCGAGAGCCGCCGCTCGCCGCTGCTGGTGTTCGCCGGGCAGAGCAACCGCCCGCTGGCCCAGGCCATCTGCGACAACCTGGGTATTCCGCTGGGCCACAGCAAGACCGAGAAGTTCACCAACGACAACCTGATCGTCCACTACGAGGAGTCCCTGCGCGAGGGCGACATCTTCATCGTGCAGACCTTCAGCAACCCGGTCAGCGACTCGATCATGGAACTGATGCTCATGATCGACGCGGCCAAGAGCGCGAGCGCCGGCCGGGTCACGGCCGTGATCCCGTATTACTCGTACGCCCGCAGCGACAAGAAAGACTCGCCCCGCATCTCGATCGCGGGGCGGCTCGTGGCGGATCTGCTGCAGGAGGCCGGAGCCGACCGGATCCTGACCATGACGCTGCACAGCCCACAGGTTCACGGGTTCTTCAAGGTGCCGGTCGATCACCTCTCGGCCGATCTGGTGCTCACGCAGCACTTCAAGTCCTGCGTGCCCGACGCCCACAACGGCGTGGTGCTCGCCCCGGACGCCGGGAGCATCAAGCGGGCCAGCCAGATTGCCCGCCGCCTGGACTCGGGCCTCGCCATGATCGACAAGGAGCGGCTGTCGGACACAGAGGTGCGCCCGCGCGCCCTGATCGGGGATGTCGAGGGCCGCACGGTCTTCATCGTGGACGACGAGATCAGCACCGCCGGGTCGCTGGTCGAGACGGTGAACATCGCCCGCAGCCTGGGGGCCAAGGACGTGTACGTGGCCGTCACGCACGGCGTGTACTCCGGCCCGGCCATCCAGCGCATCGCCAGTCTGGACGTCACGCAGGTGGCGAGCTGCAACACCGTGCTGGTGTCTCAGGAGAAGATGGCCGCCTCGAATGGCAAGCTGGCCGTGCTGGACGTCGCGCCGCTGTTCGCCAACGCGATCTCGAACATCCATACCGGCGCGAGCGTGTCCACCCTGTTCACCTGACACCCGCGGCTCAGGCCTCACGGCCCGCTCCATGGCCCCGCTGCACATGGAGCAGGAGTTCCTGGGTGTGTCCCGCCGCGTCAGGGGGGCCGGGGCTGCCAGACGGCGAACCGGTCGGCCCCGAGCGGATCGCCGTCCTCCATCACGACGTGTCGGCCCTGCTCGGGGTGGCGGCCGGCGGGGGAACCGTCGCCGTGTGCGGGTTCCCCGGCCGATCCGGTCGGTGGGGATCATGCTCCAGCCCCGCAGGGTGTCGGTGGCCCCTGGAACGCCGCAGGAACATCCCCCCAACAGGTGGACAAGCAAGACCCCCGCCTTGCAGCGGGGGCCTTCGTGGTGGCTGGGGCACTAGGACTCGAACCTAGATCGACAGTGTCAGAGACTGGTGTCCTGCCATTGGACGATGCCCCATCACGTGTGCCCTGGTCGCACTGACCTGAGCGACGGAGAGTATATCGGGTGTCCAGCAACGCGTCAAGGCGCCCATGGGGGGCGTCCAGATCACCGGGCCAGCAAGAACCGCGTCAGAATCACGCTGCACTGCGTACAGATCGCGCTTGTGAGGGGCCCCGCCGTCTGGTACACTGAGGTGTTGCCGCGCCGTTGTCGAGTCCCAAGGCTCGCGCGGGCAGGTATTCAGGCAGGGTCCGCAGCCGGATGGCGGCGTGCCCAGGAGGACAAGAGTTCATGGAAGACAACACCCAGACCCCCGCCGAGAACGGCGGGACTCAGCCCGCGACGGGCACCGCACCCACCGCTGCTCCCGTTCCTACCCCCGTGGAGGAGCGCGAGTACCCCGCCATGACCATGGAGGACATCCTCGCCAGTGAGGCGCAGGAGCCCCAGAGCGTCACGCGCGGTGACATCGTGGACGGCACCATCGTGTTCATCGGCCAGGAAGGCATCGCTGTCGACATCGGCGCGAAGGTCGAGGGCATCATTCCCCTCAACCAGCTCGGCGAGGAGAGTGTCACGCTCGAGCAGGCGCAGGAGATGTACAAGCAGGGTGAGCAGATCGAGGCGTACGTCGTGCGCGTCGACCTCCCCAACAGCCAGATCGTGCTCAGCAAGAAGCGGGCCGATCAGGACAAGGGCTGGCGTGTGCTCGAGAAGATGCAGGAGGCCGACGAGGCCTTCGAGGTCGAGGTGCTCGAGAAGGTGCGCGGCGGTCTGGTCGCCCAGGTCGAGGGCATCCGTGCGTTCCTGCCGGCGTCCCAGGTGGACACCCGCCGCGTGAACGACCTCGACCCCTACGTGGGCAAGCCGCTGCAGGTCAAGCTCATCGAGCTGAACCGCAAGCGCAACCGCGTGATCATCTCGCACCGCGCGATCATGGAGGCCGAGAAGGCCAAGGCCCGTGAAGCGACCGTGCACCAGCTCACCCCCGGCGCGCAGTTCGAGGGTGAGGTCGTGGAGATCACGGACTTCGGCGTGTTCGTGAACCTGGGCGGCATCGACGGCCTCGTTCACCGCAGCGAGCTGACCTACGGCCGTTTCAACCACCCCCGCGACGTGGTCAAGGTCGGCGACAAGGTGCAGGTGCAGGTCATCGACGTCGACGAGGGCCGCGAGCGCATCAACCTGAGCATGAAGGCCCTGACCCAGGATCCCTGGGAAGGTGCCACCGAGCGCTACCACATCGGTCAGAAGGTCACGGGCAAGGTCACGAACCTCACCAACTTCGGTGCGTTCGTGGAACTGGAATCCGGTCTGGAAGGCCTCGTGCACGTCAGCGAGATGAGCTGGACCAAGCGCGTCCGTCATCCCAACGAGGTCATGAAGGAAGGCGACGAGGTTGAGGCCGTCATCCTGCGGATCGACCCCAAGGAGCGCCGGATTTCCCTGGGTATCCGTCAGACCACGGACGATCCCTGGAGCGCGCTGCCTGACCGGTACCCGCCCGGCACGCCCGTCAAGGGCAAGATCACCGGCATGACGGACTTCGGCGTGTTCATGGAGATCGAGGAAGGCATCGAGGGCCTGATCCACATCAGCGAACTCGACCTGAACCGCGTGAACAACCCCGCCGACCTGTTCAAGAAGGGCGACGAGATCGAGGCCATGATCCTGAACATCGATCCCGTGGAGCAGCGCGCGAGCCTCAGCCGCCGCCGCTTCCTGGGCGGTGGCCCGGCCCCCACGCAGGGTGGCGCGGGTGGCGGCAGCCGCGACTACGTCTCGCAGGGCGGCGGTGCCCGCAGCGACCGCTACAGCGCAGGCGGCGGCTCGCGCCCCGGTGGTGGCGGCCGTGGCCGTGGCCGCGACGCGGACTACGCGTACAACGCCAAGGACGCGCAGCAGGGTGGCAAGATCAGCACCAAGCTGGGCGACGTGTACGCCGACCTGTTCGCGCAGTTCGGTCTGGGCGGCGACAAGAAGGCCGACACGGCCGACACCGCTGCGGATACCAGCACCGACAGCACCGCTGACACCAAGACCGAAGATACCCAGGCGTAAGCCAGGACTGTCCTGAAACTCCCCGGACGCCGCGTGCGTCCGGGGAGTTTCTTGATGTTGGGCCGGGAACCACAGACAGGGCAGTACAGTCGGGGGGCTCGATCGAGTCTGTCCTTGCGACCCGTTTCCAGGAGGAATCCATGAACATCATCGTCACCGGCGGCAGCGGCAAGCTCGGGCGGGCCGCGATCCGCGAACTGCAGGCCCACGGACACTGGGTGCTGAACCTGGACAGCGCGCCCCCGAAAGACGCACAGGGGCCGTTCACCCGGGTCGACCTGACCGATTTTGGCGAGGTCATGGGCGCCCTCTCCGGCATCGACCAGCAGTACCGGCGGGGCACCATCGACGCCGTGGTGCATCTGGCGGCCATCCCTGGGCCCACCCAGCGCCCGGATCACGTGACCTTCGCGGAGAACATCGTCAGCACGTACAACATCTTCGAGGCCTGCGTGCGCCTGGGGATCGGGAATGTCGTGTGGGCCTCCAGCGAGACGCTGCTGGGTTATCCCTTCGACGGCCCGCCCGCCCACGTGCCCATCACCGAGGACGTGCGCGAGAGCCGGGTCTCGTATGCGCATTCCAAGCTGCTGGGCGAGGTGCTGGCCGAACAGTACGCCCGCGAGCACCCGGCCATGAAACTGATCTGCCTGCGCTTCTCGAACATCCTCGATCCGGACGCCGGCGATTATGACGGCCTGGAGGGCTGGCAGGACGATGCGCAGCTCCGGAGGTGGAACCTGTGGACATACATCGACGTGCGCGACGCCGTGCAGGCCGTACGCCTGGGCGTGGAGTCGAGGATCACGGGCATGGAGGCGTTCATCATCGCCAACGAGGACAGCGTGATGCACCGTCCCAGCCGCGACCTGCTGGCCGAGGTCTTCCCCGGCGTACCGTACACGCAGGACGTGCCGGGCACGCAGTCCTTCTACGACATCAGCAAGGCGAAGTCGGTGCTGGGCTTCACGCCCACGCACAGCTGGCGGAGGCACTGACATGCAGTATGTGACCCTGGGCAGAAGCGGCGTGAAGGTCTCGCGGATCGCGCTGGGCTGCATGTCGTACGGCGATCCCGCGTGGCGCGACTGGGTGCTGCCCGAGGAGCACGCGCGGCCCTTCTTCGAGCAGGCGCTGAGCCTCGGCATCAATTTCTTCGATACGGCCGACATGTACTCGGTCGGCCGCAGCGAGGAGATCACCGGCCAGGCCCTGCGCGACCTGGCCAGGCGCGATGAGATCGTCCTGGCGACCAAGGTGCATGCCCCCATGGGCGACGGTGTGAACCAGCGCGGGCTGTCGCGCAAGCACATCATGGACGGCGCGCACGCCAGCCTGAAGCGGCTGGGCACCGACTACATCGATCTGTACCAGATCCACGGCCGCGATCCCGACACCCCCATGGACGAAACGCTGGGGGCGCTGCACGACCTCGTTCGGCTGGGCATGGTGCGGTACATCGGGGTGTCGAACCACTTCGCGTACCAGGTGGCCCGGGCCCAGTACCTCGCCGACCTGCGGGGCTGGTCGCGGTTCGTGAGCGTACAGGATCAGTACAGCCTTCTGTACCGCGAGGAGGAGCGCGAGATGCTGCCCCTGTGCCGAGAGGAGGGCATCGGCTTCCTGCCGTGGAGTCCGCTGGCCCGCGGCTTCCTGGCCGGGAACCGCAGGGGCAGCGCGGGACAGACCACGCGCGGCGAGAGCGACGTGATGAGCCGCAACCTGTTCGGCAGCGACACCGATCTGGAGATCGTGGGCCGGGTGGAGGCACTGGCGCGCGAGAAGGGCGTGACGGCCTCGCAGGTGGCGCTCGCGTGGGTGCTGCGGCAGCCGGGCGTGACCGCCCCGATCATCGGCGCGACGAAGCTGCACCATCTGGAGCAGGCTGTGGCGGCCGTGGATCTGGCGCTGGGCGACGACGAGGCACGGAGGCTGGAAGAGCCGTATGTCACGCGGGCGAATACGCTGAGTTGAAGAGAGGGTGGAGGGGCGGCACTCGGCGGTTAAACCCCTCCGCCCCTGCGGGGCACCTCCCCTCAAGGGGAGGCAAGGATGTGCTCGCCGGCCCCTCTCAGGGGGAGCTGGCGCCGAAGGCGACTGGCTGGCACAGCTGCGAAGCAGAGGGGTTCGCCCGCCGCATCACCTCCAAGAAGCCCACTCACGAACCCGTCGGATCGATCAGCCGGAACGTCCCGTCGGCCTGCGCCTGGGCGTCGAGGGCGGCCAGCGCTGTCTGCGTGCGCTTCTCGCCCAGCCAGGCCTGCCAGTAGGCCTGCATGGTGCCGAGCACCAGGGCGGCCGGGACGGTGTCGGCGGCCTCGCGCGGGCAGTACAGCAGATCCATGTTGGTCACGGGGCCGCCGTTCTCGCCACCCGCCGGCTGCTGGTAGGACACATCGACCTGCTGGAAGCCCAGGTGCGCGAACACGGCGCGGCGACGGGCCGGATCGGAGCCGACCGAGCGCTCCTCTTCCAGTTCATCTTCGCTCAGGCGCTGGGGGGAGACCACGTCGATGAACACGCCCGCCACGCGACCACCCACCGCCGCGTCCAGCTCCTCCATCCTCCGGTTGTGCAGGAGCCGGGCCACGCCCTGCCCGCGCACCTCCGGCGCGGTCGCCATGTAGCTGGAGAAGCCGGTGCCGACCTGCGGGAAGGCGTGGAAGACCGTGCCGCCCACGACCTCTCCGGCCTGCTCCGCGACGAGCAGCAGGTTCACGCGCTCCGGGCTCTGCCACTCCAGCAGGCGGGCGATATACGTGGCCGGAATGAGCATGTCCGGCTCGAAGTAGGTGCGGTTCTGCAAGACCCCGAACGCGGCGATGGCAGGGTCATCCGGATCGGTCACGCGCCGCAGGGTGAGGGGGACGGCCATCCTCAGGTCTCCGGCAGTTCGGGGTGCCGGGCGTGCGCGAAGGCCTGCTGGGCGCTGAACTCGCCCGCCAGCTTCTCGTACTCGCCGCCGGTGCACAGTTCCCACGAGCCGCGCTGATCCGACCACTCGGTGTCCAGCACGCGCAGCAGCGCGTCGCGGTGGGTGTCGTCGAGCACCGGCGCGATCACTTCGACGCGGCGGTCGAGGTTACGGCTCATCCAGTCGGCGCTGCCGAAGTACACCTGCGGCTGGCCGGCGTTGCCGAACGCGTACATCCGGGCATGCTCCAGGTAGCGCCCCAGCAGGCTGCGCACTCGGATGTTGGCGGACAGCCCTTCCAGGCCGGGGCGCAGGCAGCACACGCCCCGGATGATCAGTTCCACACGCACCCCGGCCTCCGACGCGCGGTACAGCGCCTCGATCATGGCCGGATCCGTCAGCTGGTTGACCTTCACGCGGGCCCAGGCGTCGTGTCCGGCCGCCGCGTGCTGCGCCTCGCGCTCCAGCAGGGCCTCGAAGCCGGCGCGGGCGGTATCCGGCGCGACCAGCAGATGCGCATACTCGGCCTCGGCGTAGCCGGTCAGGTGGTTGAACAGCTCGGCAATGTCCGCGCCCAGTTCCGGGTCGGCCGACAGCAGACTGAAGTCCGTGTACAGCCGCGCGGTCTTGGGGTTGTAGTTGCCGGAGCCGATGTGCATGTAGCGCCGCAGGCCACCCTCCTCGCGCCGCACGACCAGCGCGACCTTGGCGTGGGTCTTGAGGCCCGCCATGCCGTACACGACATGCGCCCCGGCATGTTCCAGCTTGCGCGCCCAGCTGATGTTGCGCTGCTCGTCGAAGCGGGCCTTGAGCTCGATCATGGCCACGACCTGCTTGCCGTTCTCGGCCGCCTCGCGCAGGGCACCCAGGAGCCGGGGGTCGTCGCCGGTGCGGTACAGCGTCTGCTTGATCGCCAGCACCTGCGGATCGCGGGCCGACTCCTCCAGGAAGTTCAGGACGTTGGTGAACCCGTCGTAGGGATGGTGCAGCAGCACGTCCCCCCGGCGCAGGGTGGTGAAGATCCCGCCCTCCTCGTCCTGGTCGAGATCCGGCACGGCCGGCACGTAGGGCGGGTAGCCCAGCTCCGGCCGGTTCACGGGCAGGCCCATCAGGTCGGCGGTGCCCAGCGGGCCGTCCAGCAGGAAGATGTCGTCGGGGGCCAGGTGCAGGCGCTCCTGCAGGAAGGTCACGATCGCGGGCGACGTGCCCTGCACCACCTCCAGCCGCACCGCCGCCCCGAAGCGGCGGCGGCGCAGGCCGTCCTCGATGGTGGCGAGGAGGTCCTCGGCCTCCTCCTCCTCGAACTCGTAGTCGGTGTTGCGGGTCACGCGGAACACGTGCGCGGCGAGCACGCGGCGGCCCTTGAACAGGTCGCCGATGTGCGTGGCGATCACGTCTTCCAACAGCAGCAGGGCGTCCCCGACCACCACGATGCGCGGCAGCACGCCCACCGGCACCTTCACGCGGGCGAAGTCCGGTTCGTCCTCGCCGGCGTCGAGCAGCACCGCCAGGTTCAGGCTCAGGTTGCTCAGGTACGGGAAGGGATGACTGGGATCGACGATCAGCGGAGTCAACACGGGCTGGATCTGCGACAGGTACTGCTCGCGCAGCGCCGCGCGGGCCCGCTTGCCCAGATCCTGCACGCGCATGAGTCTCACGCCATCGGCGGCCAGTTCCTTCAGGGTCTTGCGGGCGGCCTTCTCGATCTCACGCAGCATGTCGTGGGTGCGGTGGCGCACCAGATCCAGCGTCTCGCGGGGGCTCAGGCCGTCCGGGCCCGGGGTGCTGACCCCGGCTGCGAGCTGGCGGTGCACGCCGGCCACGCGCACCATGAAGAACTCGTCGAGGTTGCTGCCGCAGATCGCCGCATACTTCAGACGTTCCAGCGGCGGGTTCCGGGGATCACGGGCCTCGGCCAGCACCCGCTCGTTGAAGGCGAGCCACGACAGCTCGCGGTTCAGATAGCGGCTGCCCGGATTGGCGACGGTGCTGTGCGTGCTCCCCACCGTTCTCGCCGCCTGGACACCCCGCGTGGCCCGGCGCCCCTTCCGGCGTGACTTCGGAGCGGACTCGTCTGTGGTGGTGGGGGCAACGGTGGTCTGGCGGGGCACAGTCATGACTCCTTGGAAGAAGAGCAGCGGGGGGTCAGGAGACGGTCAGCGGCGACACGTCCAGTCGATCTGTCCCCATTAAACCAGGGCCTACACGCGGGCGGCGGGGCCCGGTGCCCTGGTCGCACCCTGGCCCCGCCGCCCACCACACCTCAGACCCGCTTGAACAGCAGCGCGGCGTTCTGGCCGCCGAAGGCGAAGGAGTTCGACAGGGCGTACTCGACCTGCTTCTCCCGCGCCCCCTCCGGGATGTAGTCCAGCCCCAGTTCCGGGTCGGGATCGGTCAGGTTGATGGTCGGCGGCAGGATCCCGTCGGCCAGCGCCTGCGCGACCGCGATGGCCTCGATGGCGCCGGCGGCGCCCAGCAGGTGTCCGGTCATGCTCTTGGTCGAGCTGATGGCCAGGGCGGTCGCGTGATCGCCGAACACGTGCTTGATGCCCTGCGTCTCGTGCAGGTCGTTGTAGTACGTGCTGGTGCCGTGCGCGTTGATGTACCCCACCTGCTCGGGGTTCGCGCCGCCGGTCGCCAGCGCCATGCGCATGGCGACCTGGGCCCCACGCCCCTCGGGGGCCGGCATGGTGATGTGGTGCGCGTCGGCGCTGGTGCCGTAGCCGACGATCTCGGCGTAGATCCTCGCGCCGCGCTTCACGGCGTGCTCGTACTCCTCCAGGATCAGCACGCCCGCGCCCTCGCCGAGCACGAAGCCGTCGCGGGTGGCAGAGAAGGGCCGGCTGGCCTTCTCGGGCTCGTCGTTGCGGGTCGACAGGGCCTTCATGTTCGAGAAGCCGCCCACCGCCATCTGCGTGATGCTGGCCTCGGCCCCGCCGGCGATCATGACGTCGGCCAGACCCAGCTGGATCCAGCGCGCCGCGTCCCCGATCGCGCCGGTGCCGGTCGCGCAGGCGGTGACCACCGTGCTGCTCGGGCCGGTCGCGCCGAAGCGCATGGCGACGTGCCCCGCGCCCATGTTGGCGATCTGCATGGGAATGAACATCGGGCTGATCCGTCCGGGGCCGCGCTCAACGTTCACCCGCGCCTGATCCTCGAAGGTCTTCATGCCGCCGATGCCGCTGCCGATCACCGTGCCGGTGCGCTCGCCGCGCAGCTCATCCTCGGTCAGGCCGCTGTCCCGCACGGCCAGTTCCGCGCCGACCAGGGCCAGCTGCACGTAGCGGTCGAGCTTGCGGGCCTCACGCGGATCGAGCCACGCGTCCAGGCTGCCCTGCACCTCGCCGGCGATCTTGCTGGCCGTGTCCGTCGCGTCGAAGCGCGTGATGGCCACGACCCCGCTCTTCCCGGCCCGCTGCGCCTCGGCAAAGGCGGCGGCCCCGATCCCGATGGGCGTCACCGGCCCCAGACCCGTGATCACCACCCGCTTTAATCCCGTCACGCTCACGCCGTCCCTCCTGTCCTGTGCGGATCAGGGCGGAGTGCGGTATACACCGCGCCTCCGCCCCGACCGTCCACCTCCACGCGTGCTTCGCGTGGAATGCGCGTTTACTGCTTGTTCTCGATGTAGTCGACGGCGGCCTGCACGGTGCGGATGCCCTCGGCATCCTCGTCGCTGATGGTCACGCCGAACTTGTCTTCCAGACCCATGATCAGCTCGACGGTCTCCAGGCTGTCGGCGCCCAGATCCTCCACGAAGCGGGCCTCGGGCACCACCTTGTCTGCGTCCACGCCGAGTTTCTCGACGATCACGTCCTTCACATCATCAAAAGTCGCCATTGTTTCTTACCTCCTGTCCTTAAGTCTGCGCCAGTCTACACGTGTGCAGCGCCACAGTCACCGGTTCTGAACGGGGTGCAAAGGCGGGCAGGAGGGCAGGCACACGAGGTGGTGTCATCCTCTCCCCCACCGTCCAGTGTCAGCCCGGGTACAGGCCGCCGTCCACGCCGATGGTCTGCCCGGTCACGTAGCCGGCGGCGTCGGACGCCAGGAAGGCGACCACGGCGGCCACCTCGTCGGGCTGCCCGAAGCGGCCCAGCGGGATGCTGGCCAGGTAGCCCTTCTGCACGTCGTCCCCGAGCTCGGCCGTCATGTCGCTCTGGATGAAGCCCGGCGCGACGGCGTTCACGGTGATGCCCCGGCCGCCGTACTCCTTGGCGAGCGCCTTGGTCAGGCCGATCAGCCCGGCCTTGCTCGCCACGTAGTTGGCCTGCCCCGGATTGCCACTGCGGCCCACCACGCTGGTGATGTTGATGATCCGGCCCGTCCGGGCCCGCATCATGTGCTTGATGGCGGCGCGGGACGCGGTGAAGGCGCTCGACAGGTTGGTCTGGAGCACGGTGTCCCAGTCCTCGTCCTTCATGCGGATCGCCAGCCCGTCGCGGGTGATCCCGGCGTTGTTGACCAGCACGTCCAGGCGGCCCATGGACTTGATCACGTCCTCGACGAGTGTGCCGGCGTTGGCGGGCGTGCTCAGGTCGGCCCCGAACACCCCGGCGCTCACGCCCAGGGCCTGGATCTCGGCGGCGACCTTCGCGGCCTCCTCGGCATTGCGGCCGTAGTGGACGGCGACATCGAAGCCGGCGCGGGCGAGGTGAAGGGCCATGGCACGGCCCAGGCCCCGGCTGCTGCCGGTCACCAGGGCGACTCTGCGGGTGGGGGTCTCAGTCATGGAGTTCCTCTGGTCAGGGTGAAGTCGGTGGCGGCCATGCCCTGAAGATACCGGCACGTCCAGCGGACGTCGCTGCCGGTCTGTCGCACGGCCGGGCAGGTGATGGTGACGTTCGGCGAGTCCGGAAACCGCAGCCACAGCCCGGCCGGAACTGGTGAGAGCTGGGCCTGGAGGTACCGGTGCTGGTACGAGCCGTTCACGAACCCCTCGACGGCGGAGGTCTGGCCGGCCAGGGTGCTGCGGCCGGCGACGGTATAGGACGACTCGCTGTGGTACGTCGCGGTCAGATCGAGCGTCAGGGACGTGGGGTCACCGGCGCCCAGGGCGAGCTGAGCCGTCCACACCCCCCGCAGGATCCGGGGATCCGTGGCGAACGCGACCGCCTCGCGCGTGTCCGGCGGCACCGGGTCTCCCCGGCACGCACTCAGCAGGGCGAGCAGAATCACCGCAGGCAGCACTGGCTTCATACGCCGCATCGTGTCACCCCGCTCCCGTGGCCGTGGCCGCATCTCCGCGCAGCGTCGCCTGTACGCCGTCGCGGTGGTGCCGGTTGTGGTACACGGTGAAGTACAGCAGTTCCCGCACGGTCAGATCGCCCAGGATCGGGTGCCGGGCCTGCCAGTCGTCCAGGTCGGAGTCCGGCCAGCGTGACAGGGCCGAGTTCAGGGTGCTCAGGCCGGTGCGGTAGCGGGCCACCAGGGCGGTCTGGTCGCTCCCGACACGCGGCAGGTAGGGCCCAGGGGCCTTCGCACCGGCGGCAAGCCTGGCGCGGTAGGTGTCGCGCAGCTGCGGATACGTCAGGCGTGCGCGGCCCGCTGCTGCGGGTTCCAGGCGACCCCGAGCCAGCCCCAGCCGCGCCGCCAGCCTGGGCAGCGAGTGCCGGGCCACACGCAGACCAGTGGCGACCGGGGCGTTGGAGCGGATCAGGTGATCGAGGTGCTGGGCAGGCGACCACCGGCCCGGCGGGGCCGCCGTGAACGTGGCCGCGTCCAGGGCCTCGAAGAATCCTCCCACTGTCCCGCAGGCCGCGTGCAGCGCGGCCCGCAGGTCGTCCCGCGTGACCGGATCGCGGTCTGTCACCGCGTGGCGTCCTGGCCGAACAGCAGGCGCACGCCGTCCTGGTGGTGCCAGTTGTGGTACAGCGTGAAGTACAGCATCTCGCGCACGCTGATGTTCCCCAGCACCGGGTGGAGCATGTTGCAGGTGTCGAGATCCCCGTCGGCCCACGTCCCGAGTGCGCCCAGCAGCGCGTCCAGTCCGTCCCGGTAGCGGGCGACGAGACCCGCCTGGTCGTCGCGTGGCTCGGGCAGGTACCGTCCGAAGGCCTTCTGACCACGGGCCAGGGCGGCGTGATACTCGGCCCGCACCCCGGCATAGGAGCGCGAGCCCTCGCCCGGATCGCGCGGCGCGAGCAGATGGCGGGGAATGTTCAGCCCGGCGGTGACCGGGGCGTTCGAGCGGATCAGGTGATCCAGATGGTGGGCGGGCGACCAGCGCTCGGCCGTGCCGTTCAGGAAGACCGGCGCGGGCAGGCCAGCAAAATAAGCACCGATCTCGTCACGGGCGGCGTGGAAGGCCGCGATCAGGTCGTCCCGCGTGACGGGCTCCGGCGTGGTCACAGCACGAAGTCCTGCACCTGCGCGGCAGTCCCGACGTTCAGGGTGCGGGCGTCGGGCAGGATCCGTTTCACCAGCCCCGTGAGCACCGTGCCGGGGCCGAACTCGATGAACACGTCGGTGCCGGCCGCGTGCAGGGCGTGGATGGTCTCGACCCAGCGCACCGCACCCGTGATCTGCCGGGCGAGCAGGTTCGGCAGGGCGGCGGCGGCGGTGTTCGGCTGCGCGGTCACGTTCGCGTACACCGGGAAGGCGGGCACGTGGAAGGTAGCGGCATTCAGGGCCGGCGTCAGGCCGTCCTGGGCCGGCTGCATCAGGGCGCAGTGGAAGGGGGCACTGACCTTCAGCGCAATGGCCTTCAGGCCGCGTGATTTCAGCTCGGCCCCGGCGGCCTCGACCGCGCCCTTCTCGCCGCTGATGACGGTCTGGGTGGGCGCGTTGAAGTTGGCTGGCTGCACCGTGCCGGTCATGGACGCGCAGACCTCCTGCACCACCGCCGGATCACCCATGATGGCGCTCATGGCCCCCACCCCGACCGGCACGGCCGCCTGCATCAGCTCGCCGCGCTGGCGGGTGAGCCGCAGCGCATCTACGAGATCCAGCGCCCCGGCGGCGACCAGCGCAGAGTATTCCCCCAGCGAGTGCCCAGCCGCGAAGGCGGGGGTCAGACCGGTGTGCGCCGCCCACGCCCGGTACGCCGCGACACTGGCCGCGACCAGCGCGGGCTGCTGGTTGGCGGTCAGGGTCAGGTCTTCGGGTGGCCCCTGCTCGATCAGGGCCCGCAGGCCCGGCAGTGTGGCATCGGCCGTGGCGTAGGTCTCCCCCGCCGGTGGGAACGCGGCGGCGATGTCCACGCCCATACCGACACTGTGCGACCCCTGCCCCGGAAACAACGCTGCGATCCTCATGCCCCGACCTCCGTGCCCTCTGCGCTCTGCTCCGTGCCGTCTGCGCTCTGTTGTGTGCCCTCTGCCGTCTTCACTCCCAGCGACGGAGCTCCGCCCCACCAGCGCATGGTGGCCGCCGCCCAGCTCAGGCCCCCGCCGAAGGCCACGAGCAGCAGCTGCTGGCCGTCCTGCACGCGGCCGTCGTCCACGGCCTCGCGCAGCACCAGGGGCACGGTGGCGGAACTGGTGTTGCCATAGCGGTCGAGGTTCACGACGTTTTTGTCCATGGGAATGCCGAAGCGCTGCATGGCCGCCTCGATGATCCGCACGTTCGCCTGGTGGGGGATCACCCAGTCCACGTCTGCGCTGCTCAGGCCGGTCTTGCGCAGCACCGCGTTGCCGCTATCGCCCAGCACGCGCACGGCGAACTTGAAGACCTCGCGGCCGTTCATGTCGGCCTTCGGCCCCATGGGGGTGCCGTCGGGCAGGCGGTCGGCGATGCAGCCCTTGAAGAGGGCCGGGCCGCCCGCGCTGTCGGCTCCGAGCACGAACTCCTGAAAGCCGTAGCCGTCTGGCACGGGGCCGACCACCGCCGCACCCGCGCCGTCCCCGAACAGGATGGCGGTGTTGCGGTCATTCTGGTCGACGATCTTGCTCAGCACCTCGCCGCCGATGACCAGCACGCGGCGGGCGGTACCGGCCAGGATCAGGCCCTGCGCCATGCTCAGGCCGTACACGAAGCCCGAGCACGCCGTCGAGAGGTCGAAGGCCCCGCTGCCGGTCAGGCCGACCTGTCCGGCGATCAGCGCGGCGGTGCTGGGAAACATGGCGTCGGGCGTGGCCGTCGCGCAAATGACCATGTCCACGCCCTCCAGGGCGTCGGGATCGCGTTCCAGCATGTCGCGCACCGCGCCCAGCCCCATGTGCGACGTGAATTCACTGTCAGCTGCGAAATGCCGCTCCCGGATCCCGGTGCGGGACTCGATCCACTCGGCGGTGGTGTCCAGATACGCCTCGAAGTCGGCGTTCGTGACGATGCGGGGCGGCGCGTAACTGCCCAGCGCAGTGATACCCAGGCGGGGCCGTGGGGCGGGGGGTGCATCCATAGCGTCCACCGTAACAGTCCCTGAACAGGCGTTCAATGAATCACCCGGCCGTGGGTGACCGGACGGGATGGGCTGTTGGCTCCCGGCCGGGATCACGCCTCGGCGGCCCCACCCCACCATGTCAGGGCCGCGGCCGCCCACGACAGGCCGCCGCCGAAACCCGCCAGCACCAGTTGCTGCCCGTGCTGCACGCGGCCGTCGCGCACACCCTCGCACAGCGCCAGGGGGATGCTGGCGGCGCTGGTGTTGCCGTAGCGGTCGAGGTTCACGACGGTGCGGGTCATGGGCAGGCCCAGCCGCTGCACCGCCGCCTCGATGATCCGCACGTTCGCCTGGTGCGGGATCAGCCAGTCGATGTCGCTGCCCTGCCGCCCGGCCCGGCGCATGGCAGCGTCGGCGCAGTCCCCCAGCATGCGCACCGCGAATTTGAAGACCTCGCGGCCGTTCTGGGTCAGGTACGGGCCCATGGGCATGCCGCCGGGCAGGCGGTCGGCCGCGCCGCGCAGGAACAGGCTGGGGCCGCCCGCCGCGTCCGCACCGAGTTCGAAACTCTGGAAGCCGCAGCCGTCGGGCACCGCGCCCACGACGACCGCGCCCGCGCCGTCCCCGAACAGGATCGCGGTGTTGCGGTCGTGCTGATCGACGACGCGGCTCATGACCTCGGCGCCCACGACCAGCACACGGCGGGCCACGCCGCCCGCGACCAGTCCGTACGCCACGCTCAGGGCGTACACGAAGCCCGAGCACGCCACGCTGACGTCCATGGCCGCGGCCCCCGCCAGTCCGACCTCCTTTGCGATCAGGGCGGCGGTACTGGGAAACATGGCGTCGGGGCTGCTGGTCGCGCAGATCACGCTGTCCACTCCGTCCAGCGCATCCGGCCGGTGGGCCAGCAGGTCGCGCACCGCCAGCACACCCAGGCCACTGGTGGTCTGCTCCGGCGCGGCGAAGCGGCGTTCGCGGATGCCGCTGCGGGACTCGATCCACTCGGCCGTGGTCTCCAGGTGGGCCTCGAAATAACTGTTGGGCACGACGCGGTCGGGCACGTAGGCCCCCAGCGCCGTGATGCCGATCCCGGAACGCAGCGGGCGGGGGCCGGAGGTCGGAACGGTCATGACCTGCACCCTAACATTCTTTGAACGGGCGTTCAATGAATCTCCCGACGGAACTTCGTGTGCCGGGCCGCCGCCCTACCCGGACGGCGCGGTAGACTCCCGGCATTCCAGACAACGGTGAGGTCACGTGGACGCCGCACTTCTCACAGCCATGATCTCTCTGCGCCTTCTGGGCGAGCCGGACGTCACTGTGGACGGTCACGCGCAGCCCCTGGCGGCCGACACGTCCCTGTGGCTGCTCACGCTGCTGGCCAGCGCGGCGGAGGCGGTGCCCCGCGAGGAACTCCTGGAACTGCTGTACCCGGACACCGAGGAGGGCGCCGCCCGCAACCGGCTGCGACAGGCGCTGCACCGGGCGCGCACCCGTCCGTGGGGCGCGGGCGTGGTGGCCACCCCTGGAGACGTGCAGTGGCGCGCCTCCAGCGACGTCCGCACCTTCCGTGAGGCGTGCCGGGTCGGCCGCTGGGCAGACGCGCTCGCCGTGTTCCGTGGCCCCCTGCTGGGAACGCGGCGGCCGGCCGGGCTGCCCGCCTTCGAGGCGTGGCTGGATCTGGAACGCGATGACCTCCAGCAGCTGTGGATCGACGCGGCCCTCAGCCACGCCGAGGCGCTGGAGGCCAGCGGTCAGCCGGGGGCGGCCCAGCCGTGGCTCGCGCAGGTCATGGCGGTGAGTCCGTACCACGAGGACGCGGTGCAGCTCAGCCTGCGCTGCGCCGCCCGGCTGGGGGACGTGCCGGGGGCGGCCCAGATCTACGAACGTTTCCGCACGCTGCTGCGCCGGGATCTGGGCGTGGTGCCCACCGAGACCACCACGGCGCTGTACGGGGCCGTCCGCGCCGGGCGGGTCGCGGCCACGGAGCCCCCCAGACCCGGCGCTCCCCGCACGCCGCTGATCGGCCGCCAGGCGGAACTGGGCACCCTGCTGGCACGGCTGGACGATCCGGCGTGCCGGCTGCTGTCGCTGACCGGGCCGGGGGGGGCCGGCAAGACCCGGCTGGCGCTGGAACTGCTGCGGCGGAGCAGCCCCCGGCCGGTCGGAGCGCATCTCGTTGCCCTCGAGGCCGCGACCTCGGTGCCGGCCGTCCTCTCGGCCGTGGCGGCCGCCCTGGGACTGGCGTCCGGCAGCAGCGAGGTGCCGGAGACGCAGGTCATCGCCGCGCTGCAGGCCGGCCCGGCACTGCTGGCCCTGGACAATCTCGAGCACTTGCTGGCCGGCGAGACCCGAGACGGCCTGCTGGCCCTGCTGACCCGGCTGCTCGCCGCGGCGCCGGGCGTGCAGCTGATCACCACGTCCCGCATCCGTCTGGGCCTGCAGGACGAATGGGTCACGACGCTGGGCGGCCTGGAGCTGCCCGCCACCCCGACGCTGGAGGGGGCCGCGCAGTCCGGCGCAGTGCGGCTGTTTCTGGAACGTGCCCGGCGCGTGTCGCCGGAGCTGGCGCTCACGCCGCAGACCCTGGACGGGCTGCTGACGGTCACCACGCAGACCGGCGGGCTGCCGCTGGCCCTGGAACTGACGGCCGGGTGGCTGGGTGCCCTGACGCTGGAGGACGTGGCAGCGGAACTCCACCGGGGACTGGACGATGTGGGCAGCGACGCCGCCGACCGGCCAGCGCGTCACCGCAGCCTGCGCGCCACCTTCGACCAGTCGTGGGCCCTGCTGCCCCGAGGTGCCCAGGTGATGCTGGCGCGGCTGTCGGTGTGCCGCGGGGGCTTCGACCTGGGGGCCGCCCGGACGGTGGGGGGCGGTTCCCTCCAGACGCTGCTGGTTCTGGGAGATCACTCGCTGCTCACCCGCGACCTCGGCGGCCGGTACGCGCTGCACGCAGTCATCCGGGAATTCGCGGCGCAGCGGCCCGACCTGCCCGGCGAGCACGCCGCCGCCAGCGCCGCGCACGCCACGTACTACGCCGGGCTCGCCCGCGACGCGGCCCCGCACCTGCATGGCCCCGAACAGCAGCGCTGGCTGGCGCGCCTGCACACCGAACACGCCAACCTGCAGGCCGCCCTGGCGCACCTCGCCGGGGCGGGAGACGCGGCCGGCGCCCTGGCCCTCGCGGCAGACCTGCACTGGTTCTGGTACGTGCGCGGCCACCACCGTGAGGGGTACGACCACCTGACCACGGCCCTGGCGCTGCCGGGCGGCCCGGATGTGGCGCGGGCCAGGGCGCTGTGTGCCGCCGGCTCGCTGGCGCGTGACCTGGGACACCACGCCGCCACCCGCCGACACCTGGAGGACGCGCTGACCCTGGCCCGCGCCCTGACGCTGCCGACCCTGGAGGCGCAGGCGCACCACGGACTGGCCCTCCTTGACCGGGAACTCGGGGCGCTGGACGCCGCGCTGGAGCACCTGCACGTCGCGGAGACGCTCCAGCGCGGCGGGCCGGACATGTGGGGCCTGGCGACCACGCTCAACGACCTCGGGATCGCTCAGGCCCTGCAGGGCGACACGGCGCAGGCCCGCCGCCTCTTCCAGGAGAGCCTGGCGCTCAAGGAGCGCATCGGCGACCGGCAGGGCGTGGCCTACGCGCTGGCCAACCTGGGCAACGTCACCGAGTCCCTGACCGACTTCCGGCGCCTGACCGAGCAGAGCCTGGAGATCAAGCGGGAACTCGGCGACCGCCAGGGCACCGCCAACTCGCTGTTCAACCTGGCCGACCTGCACGTCAATGCGGGCGAACTGCCGCTGGCCCGCACACAGCTCACCGAGGCCCTGCAGCTGTACGTGCAGCTGGGGCGGCACCGGGGCACGGCCGCCGCCCTGCTGGAGTTCGCCAAGCTCTGCGCGGCCGAGGGCGACCCCCGCCGCTGCGTGACACTGGCCGGCGCGGCCAACGCCCTGGCCAGGGCAACCGGCGTACCGATGCAGGGCGTGGACATCAGCGCGGTGCTCCTGGCGGCCCGGCTTGACTGCGGCCCCGACGCCGACGACCTGTACCTCCAGGGGCAACTGCTGCCGCTGGCCGGGGCGATCCAGCGGGCCATCGCGCCGCCCGGCACGGCCATCACCCCCGCGTAACGGCAGCTAACGGCCCCCTCCTACGCTCTCCTCACCCCGAGTTCCGCTCCCCGCCCGCGCCACGCGGCCCCGGAGCTGCTCCGGGTGAGGAGCCGCATGAGTGTGTCCACCGCCCTGATCGCCGTGTTCCCGTTCTCCAGTCCCGGCATCCCGCCGACCCGCGTGCGCTGCCACGCCCCGCTGCCGGCCAGCGGGAACGTGTGGCCCTCTCCGCCTGGCCGGCGGCCGACACCGCCGTGCCGGCGGGCCCGCCCCGGCTGGCGCTGACCCACTGTCCGATCCGTCGTCCCCACCGTTCTCATCCCGGAGGTCTGTCATGCGTACCCTGAACGTGTCCCGCCACCTGCTCACGCTGTCCCTGCCCCTGCTCGTCGCCGCCTGCGGCTCGGGGGGCAGCCCGACCGACCAGACCGTGGCCGATCCGCCCAACTTCACCGGCACGGCGGCAGGCGCCACGACCGTCAACCTGCGCTGGGACGCCGTGGCGGGGGCCACGTCCTACACCCTGGAACGCAAGACGAACACGGCCGCGTATTCGCTGATCGCGTCGCCCGGCGCGGGCACCCTGAACTACGCCGACACCACCGCCCAGGCCAGCACGGCGTACACCTACCGCGTGAAGGCGGTCAGTGGCAGCGCGTCCAGCGCCGGCGCGGTCACCAGCGTGACCACCCCCGCCGGTGCCGCGCCCCAGAACCCGAACGCCGAGGCCATCAACGCCTATGCCAGCAGCCTGCCGTCGTGGGCGGCCTTCTCGCCGCCGATCCCCGACAGCGACGAGGCCAGCGGCCCCGCCGTACCCGCACAGATCACCGAGGACGGCGTGACCTACGACTGCACCACCACGCCCTACGGCCTGGCCCGCACCCCCGAGAAGGTCGTGACCTTCCAGCCGGACGCCTCGGTGTTCTGGCCGGGCGTGCTGCTCCAGGGCCGGGGCTACGCGGACGGCCTGGGCTCCCTGAAGGAATTGCCGATCCGGCAACGGGCGCCGCTGGCCGTGTCCATCGACCTGCTGGGCAACGACAACGCCCGCACCGTGGACAGCCCGAATCTCCAGACCGTCACGCAGGCCATCGGGCAGCTGATCGCGGCGGCCAAGGCCGAGGGCGTCAGCCCCGGCACCAGCATCGACTACCAGAAGCAGGAAACGAACTCCAGCAATGAGGTCGCGCTGCACCTGGGCCTGTCGGCGCGGTACATGCCGCTGACCGTCAAGGCGACGCTGGACGTGAACCGTAAGGCCAACGAGACGACCATCACCGCGAACTTCATCGAGAAGGCCTTCACGGTGTCGGTCGTGCCGCCCCAGACACCCGCCGGCTTCTTCAGCCCCGACTTCACGCCGGCCCTGCTGGACGAGCAGAAGAACCTCGGCAATGTCGGGCCGAACAACCTGCCCACCTACGTGTCGAGCATCACCTACGGCCGCATCCTGCTGTTCAGCTTCACGGCCTCCGGCTCGGAGCAGGAGATCAAGGCCACCCTGGACGCCCTATACGAGTCGGCCAGCACCGGCGCGTCGGTGGAACTCAGCGCGGCGCAGAAGCAGCTGCTGTCCACCGCGTCGATCAAGGTCACGACCGTCGGCGGGGACTCCAGCAACGCCCTGGCCCTGATCCGCAGCGGCAACATCAGCGACTACTTCGAGACCACCACCGCCCTGGAGACCTACAAGCCCATCTCCTACGAGGTGCGCAACCTGGGCGACGGCAGCATCGCCAAGGTCAGCGAGACCACCAGCTACAACATCCGCCAGTGCACCGCGCGGCCAAAGGTGCCGGTCAAGACCGGCGAGGAAATCCAGATCACCCTCGACCGCATCAATGTGAACGACGCCGGCGACGGTGACCTGGAAAACGGCGAGGTCTACGGCAGCGTGACCCTCGACGGCACCGCCGCGTGGTCGGCGAACCGCGACAACGCGGTCTCGGTCGGGAACGGCGGGGTGATCGACATGAACGGCCAGAACTCGCTGAAGAAGGAGGCGAACCTGGGCAGCAGCGTGTCGTTCACCGTGACCGGCTACTTCAAGGACGCCGACTCCGGCCTGCGCGGCGGCGACGACGATCTGGGCGGCTTCGACACCACCATCACGGTGCCGGTGCCCATGACGTCCGGGCAGTACACCACCACCCTCAACGACTCGAACGGGTCGATGACTCTGGTGTACACGGTGAAGAAGACCAAGGATCTGATGACGCCCTGAAGCCTGGTGAAGGGCCAGTCTGGGAGTGTCCAGGGCCACCACCTCAGAGCCCAGGTCAAGAACGTCCGGTCATGTTCCGGACGTTCTTTCATGCTGCAAAGGCGGGTAACTTATGCTCTCTCGCCACACTTTATGCAGGAGAATTGTCTTCTCTCTATTGAAAACAATGTATCAGTATAATTTCTGCGTCCGTGATGATACCGGGCTCAATCGGCCCTGATCTGGCCCTCCGTCGTCACCCCACGGTGGCCACACACGGCGTTCCGGCGGCCGTCCAGATCAGCGGTTCCACGTGCAGTTCGCGCTGCGTGCCCTGCGGGTTCCAGGCATGGAAGACGAGGTAGTCCTGCCCGTGGGCGTCCTGCACGACGCTGTTGTGACCCGGCCCACGCAGGCCGCCGGGGCCGGAGCGCAGCACGACCGGGCCACCCTGCGGTTCACGCCACGGCCCCAGGGGATGATCCGCGACCGCGTGGCCGACCCCGTAGGTCTCGTTCGTCCACGCCCCCCCCGAGTAGAACAGGTGGTACTGCCCCTGCCGCCGAACCACGAAGGCACCTTCCAGGGTGTGCCAGTCGAAGACCCGGCCGTACATGGGCCGCTGGCGCTGGTAGAGCTGCCAGTCGCTGCTCGCCGCCAGCACTGGCACGGCGGGGCCGTCCAGCCGGGTCATGGCCTCCAGCCGCCGCACGGCGAGCACCGTCCCCACACGGTCAGCTGCCAGGTCGTCGCGGGCGTAGTACAGGTACCACTGGCCGTCCTTGTCCTGAAAGGGGTGGGGGTCGATGGCGAACGGCTCGTCCGGCGTGAGGTTCACGCCCTGATCGGTGAACGGCCCCAGCGGGGTGCGGCTCGTCGCCACGCGCAGGTGGTGCCCGCTGTCCCCGACGCCCACGGAGTAGTACAGGTAGAAGGTGCCCTGGAACTCGGCGACCTCGGGGGCCCAGTACGCGCGGGGCTCATCGCTCAGGGGAATCAGCGCCCCGCCGTGCGAGTGCCACGTGTGCAGGTCGTCCGAGCTGAGCACCTCGAACACCCGGCCGCCGGGCTCCTGCTGGCCGTCCAGGCCGGTGCCGTAGGCGTAGTAGCGCTCGCCCACGCGCAGCACGAAGGGATCGGCAAAGTTGCCGGTGTGGACCGGCTCGACAGACACGCGGCTCATGGCGTGGGCACCGGCTGCGGGGTCAGGGTCACGCCGCCGAACAGCACCCGGCCACCTTTGAACCCGATCCGGTCGAGTCGCATGCTGCGCTGGCCGCCGCTGGCATCGCCCACCGCGCCCAGCGTCCACGCGTGGTACGCCAGCCACGTCTGCCCGGCCCCGTCCGTGACGACCGTCTGGTGCCCCGGCCCGACGACCTGACCGCTGGTGACCACGACGGGATCCGGGGCCTTGGTGTACGGCCCGGTCAGCGTTCTGGCGGTCGCGTAGCCCACGGCATAGGTCTCGTTGTCGTAGCTGGCCCCCGAGTACAGCAGGTAGTAGTACCCGTCCTGTACATGCAGGCTGGGGGCCTCGACCACCGCGCCCTCCCACAGCGCGTCGTTGCTGATCAGCAGCTTCTCCGTGCCGACCAGCGACACGCCATCGGCACCGAGTTTCTGGACGTAGATGCCGGTGCTCAGGTTGCAGCAGTTGCCGTCGTTCTTCCACAGCAGGTAGCGCTGGCCGTCGGTGTCACGGAAGGGGCTGGCGTCGATGCTGCCGCCCAGATCGGCCTGACACACCAGGGGCCGCTCGCTGCTGTCGGTGAACGGCCCCTCGGGCCGGGTGGCGACGGCGGCCCCCACGCACTGGCGGTCGCTCAGGGTGTCGCGGGTGGTGTAGTACAGGACGTAGCGGTCTGGGGCGAAGGCCATGACCTCGGGTGCCCAGGTCAGGCCGGCGCGGGCCCAGCGCGGCTGCCCGGCCAGGGCGTTGCCCACGAACGACCAGTTCACCAGATCGCGGGAGCGCTGCACCGGCACGTCGTTGCCGCCGCCGTTGGTGCCGTAGGCGTAGTACCACTCGCCCACGCGCAGCACGAAGGGGTCGGGGAAATTCTCGTTGATGACGGGGTTGGTAAACGTTCGGGTCACGGGGGGGCCTCCTCCACCGGCGCGGGCGGCGGGGCCACAGGTGGCCACCACACACAGGCCGAGGATCAGGGCAAGGGAGAAACGTGGGGTCAAGGCAGGCTCCTAGAGCATCTGGTAAAAGTGCTTGGCACTTCTGACCGAACAGAGTGAGTGAGATCAGCCGAGCCTCTGGAAGAATGGAAGCTTCAGACGTCGTGTGGTTGAAGCTGGAGTCCGGACAGGGGCTCGAGGGGGGACGCCGCGCCGGTCACGTTCAGGGCGTCCTGGGGCACCGGTGCCGACACATCGGCAGGCATCAGCGGGTTCTGGATGAAGTCGCGGAAGAAGGGCAGCGCCGGGTCGGGCTGCCGGTCGTGGCGATCAGGGTTCAGATGGTACAGGCCACTGGGACACACGTGACCCTCCAGGCGGGTCAGGCCGATGTGCCAGTCCACGTGGTCGAACAGCGGCCACCAAGTCGCCCCCAGCACCGCCGCGCCGCGTTCCTGCGCGTGCAGAACCTCGCTGCCCAGCCAGCGCAGCCAGTCCTCGCGGCGGGTATCGGTGCTGGTCTCGGCGACGTACAGCGGCAGGCCGTAGCGGGCGTGGTACTCCAGCAGCGTGTGGGCCAGTCCGGGCGGCTGCGGATCCGGGTACAGGCGGTAGTCGGGGCGCCGGCCCCAGTCGCCGGGATGCGGCGGGGCGTGGGGCGGCAGGATCGCGTGTTCGCTGCCGGGGTAGTAATCCAGGCCGATCACGTCCGGGGGCGTTGGGTCATTCAGCGCGGCCTCCAGCACGTCCGCGCCCGCCACCCCGGCCAGCGCCGCGTACAGTGGGGTATTCCGCTCCAGCCGGCCGCACAGCACGTCGAAGGCGGCGTAGCGCCACTCCGTGAGTTCCCCGGCCAGCGCCGTCAGTGCCGGGGTCGTGGCCCGGAAGCGGTCGGCCCCGTCGTTGAGCCAGATCTCGGCGTGCGGGTTGACCTCCCGGATGGCCTGGATCGCACCGCGCAGCCCCGCCAGCACCGGCCACAGGCTGCGGGCGAAGCCCTGCACCCCCAGCTCGTGCGGGGGCCACGTGCCGTTGCCACCGCTGAAGAACGCCCAGATGTACGGCTCATTGAAGGGGGTGATCTTCGTGACCTGCGGGTAGCGCTCGCTGAAGGCGCGGGCATACGCCGTGACCGCCGCCGGGTAGCCGGGATCGCGCAGCCCGCCGGGCAGCCAGGGTGGCGTGCCGAAGTGCAGCAGATCCCAGATGGGTTCCAGCCCCAGATCGCGGAGCAGGGCCACGGCCTGATCCGGCCACGTCCAGTCGTAGGTGTCCGGGGCCGGATTCACGTCGGGCCACGGCACGCCGTATCGCACGTGCGTCACCCCCACCTCGGCCGCAAGGCGCAGGTCGTCCGCCCAGCGCTCGCGGTGCGCCGTCCACGTGTACTGATCCCAGCCCAGCGCCGGATTCACGGTGTTCTCGATGCCCACGGCCCAGAAGAAGGGCACGGTGGCGGCCCGCGCCCTCATTCCTTGAGCCCCGTCACGGCGATGCCCTGTTCGAGGTACCGCTGCGCCAGCAGGTACGCCACCAGCACCGGGATCGCGGCGATGGCGGTGCCGGCCATGAGCTTGCCGTAATCGGTCGTGTATCGGCTGGAGAAGGAGTTGATGCCGACCGGCAGCGTCTGGAGGTCGCCGTGCACCACGAACAGCGGCCACACGTAGTTGTTCCACGACCCCATGAATGAGAACACCGCCAGGGTCGCCAGCACCGGCACGCTCAGCGGCAGGATCACGTGCCGCAGCACCTGGAGGTGGTTCGCGCCGTCTAGCCGGGCGGCTTCCTCCAGTTCACGCGGAATGCCCACGAAGAACTGCCGCAGCAGGAAGACCCCGAAGGCCCCGGCCACGCCCGGCCAGATCAGCGCGTGGTACGTGTCGATCCAGTTGAGCTGGATCATCATGATGTAGCTGGGAATCAGGGTGACGATGCCGGGCACCATCATGGAACTGAGGACGAACCAGAACCACGCGTCGCGCCCCGGAAAGCGCATGCGGGCAAAGGCGTAGGCGGCCAGCACGCACACGATCAGGTGGGCGGCCGTGAAGGCCAGCGAGGTGAACAGCGAATTCCACGCCCAGCGCAGGATGTTCCCGTCCGGCGAGGTCAGGATCTCGCGGTAGTTGGCAATCGTCGGGCTGGCCGGAATCCACTGCACCGGCACAGCGATGGTGTCGGCCTCGGGCTTGAAGCTGGTGCTGAGCATCCAGTACAGCGGGGCCAGGAACAGCAGCGCCAGAAGAAGCAGCACTACGAAGCGCGGCACGTCGCGCGGGCGGCGGCGGCGCAGCGGCGGGCCGCCCACCGTGGTCTGGGCGGGCAGGGCGGCCGTGGGCAGCCGGGTGGCGGGCACGGGGTCGGTCATGGCTGCTCCCGGCCCCGGATGTCACGGGCCAGCGTGCGGAACTGGATCACCGTGAACACCAGCATCATCAGCCCGAACACGAAGCTCATGGCCGTCGCCGAGGAAAACTGGTTGTTGCTGAAGGCTTCCTCGGTGATGTACATGATCACGCTCTGGGTGCCCCGCGCCGGCCCGCCCCCCGTGATGACCTGCGGCTGCCCGAACAGTTGCAGCGAGGCCAGCACCGTGGTCACGACCACGAACAGCGTGGTGGGCTGGAGCAGCGGCAGGGTGATGAACCGGAACTTCTGCGTGCCGCTCGCCCCGTCCAGTTCGGCGGCCTCGTACACGGCGGTCGGGATGCTGCCCATGGCCGCCAGATACAGCGTCATGTTGAAGCCGATCGTCCACCACACCGTCCCGACCGTGATCGGCACCCACGCCCAGCCGTCCGAGGTCAGAAAGGGGATGCTGGGCTGGTTCAGCACGGCCAGCACGTTGTTGATCAGGCCGCTCTGGTTCTCGAACATCCACTTCCACAGGATGCCCATGACCGACACGCTCAGGATGCCCGGCATGAAGAAGATCGAGCGGAACACCGACCGCAGCGCGATGGGCCGGAACAGCAGCTGCGCCAGGCCCAGTGCGGTCGCCACCAGCAGCGGCACGCTGATCACCGTGAACAGCAGCGTGTTGACCAGCGTGCGCCAGAAGAAGTCGCGCTGCGGCGTGTCGCGGAACAGGTTCAGGTAGAACTCCGCGCCCACGAAGGGCTGCGTGTCCGACAGCGGATCCCAGCGGTGCACGCTGACATACAGCCCGAACGCGACCGGGTAGACGATGAACGCCAGGAAGAAGAGGGCGTGGGGCAGCAGGAACAGATACGGCACCAGCGGGTGGTTGTCGTGCAGACCACGCCGGGACGCCGGTGCTCGCGGGCGGGTGATGGTCACGGAGTACCTCGGGGTGGGGAACGGGGGGTGGGCGGTGGGGTTGTGGGCGAACCCCTCGCTTCGCGCTCTACGAGTCCGCCCCTGCGGGGCACCTCCCCTCAAGGGGAGGCAACGAGCACATCATTGGCTCCCCTTGAGGGGAGCTGGCAGCGAAGCTAACTGAGGGGTTGACGCGGCTCTACCGCCCACCCCCCACTCCCCTTACTTGATGGTCTGTCTGGCCTGGGCAATCTGCTTGCTGGCCTCGTTCTGGGCATCGGCCAGGGCCTTCTCGACCGACTTCTTGCCCAGCACGGCGGCCTCGACCGCGCCGTCCCACGCGCCGCGTACCTGGCCGACCCAGGGGTAGCCGCTGGTGGCGTAGACGTTGGGCAGGCCCTCGAACAGCCCGGAGACCGGATTGTTGTCGTAGCTCTTGTCCTTGGCGACGGTCGGCTGGGTGGGCAGGCCGCCCGCCGCCGTCCACGTCAGATTCTGCGCGGGCTGCGTCATCCACGCGATGAACTCCAGCGAGGCTGCACGCTTGTTCTTGTCATAGCTGGCCCGCTGGCGCGGCAGGGTCAGGTGGCTCGACCCGCCCCACGCGGCGTTCATCTTGGTGCCCAGCTGCGGCAGGGACGTGACGCCGAAGTTCAGGCCGCTCTGGCCCTTGTACTGTTCGAGCATCCACACGCCGTTGAAGTTGAAGCAGGTCTTGCCCTGGCGGAAGGCCGCAATTTCGCTCTGCTCGGTGGCGTTCGCCGGGGACACCTGGTACTTCTGCACCTGATCCACCAGGAACTGCACCGCCTCGCGCGCCCCGGCACTCGTGAAGGCGGCGTTCTGCGACTTGTCGACCAGATCGACCCCGTTCTGGCGCACCAGGGAATACGCGATGGTGCCGCCCATCCAGCCGTTCACGACGCCGGCGGCCCAGGTATTCAGGTTCTTCGCGTCAAAGCCGGCCTCACCGGGGCGTTTGCCGCCCTTATCGACCGTGCATTTCTGCGCGGCGGCCAGGTACTCGGCGCGGGTGGTGGGCACCTTGGTCACGCCGGACTTGGCGAGCAGATCCTTGTTGTAGTACATCGCCAGCGCCACCGAATGCACCGGCACGCCGTAGGACGCGCCCTTGTAGTCGGCGGTGGCCCACAGCGGGCCATAGAACCGCGCCTTGCTGATCCCGGCGGTCGACAGCTCGGCCGTGGTCAGGGGCGTCAGTGCTCCACGGGCGATGAAGCTGGTGACCTGATCCTCGTTGATCACCACGACATCGGGTGAGCGGCCGGACGCGACCAGCGGCCCCAGTTGCTGCCACGTGGTGCCCCACGGCTGCGCCTGCCCCTTGACCTCGATGTTGGGGTGCGCGGCGTTGAACTGGCTGATCAGCTTCTCCATGACCGGCCGATCCGGGCCAGTGAAGCCGTGCAGGTACGTGAGCTGCACCTTGGGGCCGGTGTAGGCCGCCAGCGCGGCGCCAGAGAGGAGCACGGTCAGGCTGAGAATGCGCAACATAGAAACCTCCTGATGGGGGAAGGACGACCGGGACGGCCCGCATGCGGCCGGAGCCACAGTGAGACCCACGCGGGGAGACGGATCTGAATGTCTGGAGCCGCGAGGAACAGGAGCCATACATGAAGACCCTGTCTGATTTGCCGTGCGGCCATTGTGCGGAATATTTTTGTTAGTTGTCAAATTTTTTCAGGATGAATGCTTCATTTCACCCTCATGGCCACCGACCTCTCCGCCGTTGAACGCGGCGCGGCTGTGCGCTGGCCTGGTTCAATTTGTCTCAACTTTTACTTGCAGAGTTGTCAGTATCGCTTCTACACTGGCCCATGCCCGTTTCCGGTACGCGCCTGCTGAATCTCGAGGGAGAGACCGCCCTGCCGATCCTCAAGGCACTGGCGTCCGAGACCCGGCTGCTGATCCTGAGTCTGCTCACGCACAACGCCATGAACGTCTCGGAACTGGCCGCCGCGCTGGGGCTGCCGCACTCGACGGTCAATTTCAACCTGGGGCAGTTGCAGGCCGCCGGACTGATCACCGTCGAGTACGAGCCCGGCACCCGTGGCTCGCAGAAACTGTGTTCACGACGCTTCGACGAGGTGGCCTTCAAGCTGCCGGGGGCCGCCGTCGAGGCCAACGTCGCCCAGGTCACGGTGAGCATGCCCATCGGCAACTACAGCCACATCGAGGCCACGCCCACCTGCGGCCTGGCTTCCGAGGTCAAGATCATCGGCCTGCTGGACGACCCGCGCAGCTTCTACGAGCCGGAGCACGTCTATGCCCAGATCCTGTGGCTGGGCAAGGCCGGCTACGTGGAATACATGTTCCCGAATAACCTGCCGTACGGTTCCCGGGTCACTCGCCTGGAACTGAGCATGGAGGTCTGCAGCGAGGCTCCCCAGTACAACCACGACTGGCCCTCGGACATCACGGTGTGGATCAACGACCATGAGATCGGCACCTTCACCAGTCCCGGGGACTTCGGCGGCGACCGGGGCCGCCTGACGCCGGAGTGGTGGGTGCAGGATCAGACCATGTCCGGCCAGCTCAAGCGCTGGACCGTGACCGAGGCGGGCTCGCGCGTGGACGGTAGCGAACCGACAGGGGTCGGACTGGACATGTTGCAGCTCAACCCCAGCACGCGCAGCCACATCAAGGTGCGCATCGGCGTGAAACCCGATGCCGTGAACCGCCGGGGCCTGAACCTGTTCGGCCGCAAGTTCGGCAACTACGAACAGGATCTCGTGATGCGCATGGACTACGCCTTCCCACGTCCCGAGGACAGCACAGAGCTGAAATAGCATGGCCGACCGATCGCGGTGCCAGCGATCACGCCGCCGTAACCCCATGATGTGCACCATCCCACTCAAGCGATACTGCCGCCAACCACCGACTTGCAGAAATGCTCAGCATCAGAGCAAAACAAAAAATCCCCGTCTATGACGGGGTTTTCTGTTCTTGGTGGCCAGGGCCGGACTTGAACCGGCGACCCAACGATTTTCAGTCGTTTGCTCTACCAGCTGAGCTACCTAGCCGTGCTTCCCATAGGGGAAAGCCTTGGCGGTCCGGACGGGATTTGAACCCGCGACCTTCTGCGTGACAGGCAGATATGCTAACCGCTACACTACCGGACCGTGCTGGAGGATTGTCATGCGCCGCCGAAAAAGCAGCGGGGTTAAGGATAGCCGCGCTCCCTGAACTTGTCAACGTGCGGCGCGGAGACGGGCGATCCTCAGAAGGGCACGGCGCGGACGCTGTGCGACAGGGGCTGCCGTTCGGGATCGACCAGCACCTCCAGATACTCGCGGGCGTGCAGAGCGTCGATCATGGCGAAATGATGTTCCTCGTCGAGCAGCACTCCGTCGTCGATCTGGGTGTGGCCATACACGCCGAAGCTCAGGCCGGCCATCTCGACGTACTCGGGGGTCTCGCGGAACCAGCGCTTGGGGCTGTGGTCGGCATAGAACAGGTCGTCGTAGTGGCTGTGGGCCGGCAGGGGCGACACGTGGGCGAACTGGAGACTTCCCACCCGGATCTCGCGGGGGAAGCTCTGCATCCAGGTTCTCAGGTGATCCGGGAGCATCAGGCCGCCGTGCTCCGGATCGAATTCGGTGTGCACCATGCCGCCGCTGGTGCCCAGGACATACGTGGTGTTCAGCACAGCGTCGTCGTGGTTGCCGAGGATGATGTGAACGGCATGCGGCGCGGCGTCCTGAAAGGCCTTCAGGAGATCGAGCTGCTTGATCTGCTCGCGGGCCGCCAGGAACAGGTGGTCCGGGTCTTTCGGGTCGAACCGGGCCACTCCGGCCAGGCGGGCGTATTCCCGTTCGTTCTTGGGGTGCACCAGATCACCGACCAGCACCACCTGAAACAGCCCGGCGTGAACGGGCGGGGTGGGCCGGTGGTGGGCGTCGGCACAGCTCGCCGCCCGCAGCGCAGACCACAGGGTCTCGAAGTCGGCATGCACGTCGCCGAAGGCCAGGAATTTGTGCATCTGACGTCCAGTGTACGGGCCCGTTCCGCGTTTGAGAATGCGCCTACCCGAACGGATGCGCTGAACCCGGATCAGGCCTTGAGCAGTGCCTGGAGTTCCTTGTAGATGGCGCGGCTCTCCTCCAGCGTCTCGCCGTACCCGCGCATCAGGATGCGGGCAGCCTCCCCGCCCCGCCCGGCGACCTTGAGCTGTTCGAGCAGATCCTCGATGTGGCGTCTGGCCTTGTCCATCTGGGGATCGCGGGGCGGTTCAGGCGGCAGGGGGCGGGCGGCCGGCGAGGCAGGAAGGGGCGCGTCGGCGTCGAGGTCGGTGGTGTTGGCCCCGTCCTCGGGGTCATATTCGACCCAGGTCGGCTCGCCTGCCGTGGACACGCCCCAGGTGCGGGCGGCGTCGGCCAGCGCGGCGAGTTTGGCGTCGTTCAGGGTGTGGGCAGTCGCCAGACCCTCACGGACGGTGCCGTGCAGGGTCACGCGGACGCGCACCACCGGCGGCTGCACGCTGTCGCATGCCCAGGTCAGCCCCCACTGCGGATCGAGGCGCTCGAGGTGGGCGGACAGGACATCCATGTCCGGAGCAGGAATCACGCGGGCCTGGTCGCCCCGGACATCCAGGGTGGCCCAGGCGGTCATGCTGGCGCGCAGGGCCTCGCGCACGCGGTCAAGTTCGGCCATGCCGGCAGTCTAGCGCCCCGGCCGCCGGGCTCAGTGCGTGGTCATCAGGGGGCCGGCGTCAGGGTCAGGACACGGGCACGGCCCCAGTCGGCCGGGCGGGTGCTCATGGGCAGGTACTGCCCGGCGACCCAGCGGCGCTGCTGGTCGGTCACGTGATCCCCGAAGGGATTGCCGCTCTGGCCCAGACTGCCGATATACACGCTGGCATCGGGGTTGGCGAGGTCGATGATCTGGCGGTAGCTGGGGCCGTGGGTCTGCCGGAAGGTGCCCTGCTCGGGGCGGGCGACGTTCACGGTGTTGGTGCCGCCGGGCGTGGGGGCACTGTGGTTGAACAGCCACGCCAGGGCGGGCACACCGCCGAAGGCGCGGTGTGTGCTGGCGACCGTGTGCAGGCGACCATACGTCCACCCGGCGGGGTCGTCGCCCAGGCGTGCCCCCAGGTCGGCCACGGCGGCGTCCAGCGTGACCCGCAGCAGCGCAGCGCAGTCCGCCACGGCACGGGCCTCGTCGCGGCACAGTTCGCCGTCGCCTTTCAGCTGATTCAGGACGCTCAGGCTGTTCATGACCGTCTGATCCTGAAGTTCGTCCCGCGCCATGGTCTGGAGCTGCATCAGCCACGCCTCGAAGATGGTCGCCTGGACACTGTCCACCGTCTCGTTGCCGTCCCAGCCGCGCAGCAGTTCCAGGGCACGGGTCGCCAGGGGGCTGCCGGGGCGCGTGCCCAGCAGGGCGTCCCGCAGATCCCGCCACACTAGGCTGGTCGTGTCGAGCTGCACGGCCTGCACGTCCGCGACCGTCAGACCGTCTCCCCTGGCCCGCAGCAGCTGGGTGATGCGCTCGGCGCGGTAGGGCTCGGCCCAGTTGCGCTCGTTGCCCAGCGCCCCCGACTGCGGGAGCACCTTGTTGTTCGCCGTGACGACCAGCCCGTCGGCCGGGTTCAGGGTGTGCGGCAGCTCGGCAAAGGGCACGTACCCGGCCCACTCGCGGGTGCCGTCGCCCGGCACCGGCAGCGAGCCGTCCCAGCCCCGGCGGATGGGCACGCGGCCCGGCGCGTAGTAGCCGGTGTTGCCGTCGATGTCGGCATACACGAAGTTCTGGCTGGGGGCCACGTAGCGCGACAGCGCCTGCGTGAACTCGGGCCACGTGCGGGCATAGTTCAGATCCAGGAAGGCGTCCATGGTGGTGTCACCGGGTTCCAGGGCTGTCCATCTCAGGGCCACCCGCTCACCCACGCCCTCGGCCCCCGCTCCGCTCACGATGGGGCCATGGGCACTCTGCTGCACGACCAGGGACACGTCCGCGCCGCCCTTGACCCGGATCACCTCGGTGCGGGAGGTCAGGGCCGCGCCGGTTGGCTCGACGTACAGATCCTGCACGTCCGGGTTGACGTTCGTGACCCCCCACGCCATGCGGTCGTTGCGGCCGATCACGATGCCCGGCAGGCCAGGAATACTCGCGCCGATGGCCCGCAGCGTGTCGCCCTGCACGTCGGCCAGATACCACAGCATGGGGCTGGTCAGCGACAGGTGCGGATCGTCGGCCAGGATGGGCCGGCCGCTGGCGGTCAGGCGGCCCGCGACCACCCAGTCGTTGCTGCCCTTGCCCGGCACCGGCTCCAGCCCCAGCGCCCGCGCCGCCGCGAGGTGCCCGCGCAGTGCCGTGAGGGCCTGATCCGGCAGCGGCACCCCGCCCGACGGCGTGCCGCCCGCCGGTGCGGGGGGCGTGGCCCGCTCCTGGCCGACCTCATCGGCGCTCAGGATGGTCGGTGCGCCGGCCGGATACGGCGCGGTCACCTGATCCAGACCGCCCGCGCCCAGCCGCTTCAGGACACGGCTGCCCAGCACCTCGTCGTCCATGTTGCCGCCCAGGTCGTAGGCCATCAGCTTGCTCCACGACACGCTGTCCACGTCGGTCCAGGCCTGCGGCGTGAAGCCCAGGATGCGGAATTCGGGCGCGACCTTCCCCTGGCGCATGGCGGCGTTCACCCCGGCGGTATACGCGCTCAGGAGCTGGCGCGTGCGCGGTTTCAGGGCAGGCAGCGCACTCTCGGCGGCCCGCTGGAACCCCCACGTGCGCAGGAAGCGGTCCTGTGGGAGTGCGGCCGCCCCCAGCACCTCGGCCAGCCGGCCCTGTACGACGCGCCGCTGGAATTCCATCTGCCACGACCGATCCTGCCAGTGCACGAAGCCCAGGGCATACAGTGCGTCGGCATCGGTGGCGGCGCGGATGTGCGGCACCCCCCACTGGTCGCGGGTGACCGTGACCGCCCCCGACACGCCCGGCACCGCCAGCGATCCGCTGACGCGGGGCAGCGACGTGGCGCGCAGCCACAGCACAGCCGCCAGGAGCAGCGCCAGCACCACCGCGACCACCCACACCAGTCCCCACCCGAGCCGCCCGGCCCACGACCCGCGCCGCATCGCACGACCCTGCGTCACTCCTGTCTGTGCCACCCTGTACCTCCACCCTGTTGGACTGGGTACAAGTATAGCGGCCGCCCTTGTGGCGACCCGCCGCTCAGCGTGTCTGGCGCGGGCTCATCCGGACTCCGTCAGGTGCTGGAGTTCAGGGTCTGGGCCGTCTGGGTCTGGCAGTCCTCGCACACGCCCATGAATTCCAGGTGCATGTCGGTGACGCGGAAGCCGGCGGGCAGCTTCGTGCTGGGCACGTCGGGCAGGGCCGTGGCGTCCACGTCGAAGATCGCGCCGCAGCTGCGGCAGACCGCGTGGGGATGGGCCTCGTCGGCCCGCCAGTCGTAGCGGGTGGCCTGCCCGGCGCGTTCCAGGGTCACGACCACGCCGTCGCGCACCAGGGCGTCCAGGGTGCGGTACACGGTGCCCAGGCTGACACTGGGGAGGCGCTCGCGCACAGCGGCATGGATGGTGGCCGCGTCCGGGTGGGCACGGGATGCCTGGAGCACCTCGACCACTGCCGCCCGTTGCCGGGTCTGCCTCACCATCGCCATGCACCCAGTCTAGCAAAGGCGCTGTGACGCCGCCCTGACACGCGCCACCGTTGATTCCGGCCCGCGCTCCGGGGGCCGCCGCCTTGCCTTCGTTCAGCAAGTCGCGTAGAACACTGAACGGATGCCCGACCGCCTGCTCCCCCTGCTGACCGACGTGCCCCAGACCGGGGACGCGCTGGGCGCACGACTGGGCGTGGGCCGCGTGTGGGTGAACACGCTGGCCCACGAACTGCGCGAGGCCGGTATGCCGGTGCTGATCTCGCGCGGCGGCTACGCCCTGGCCCCCGGCACCCCCGCCCCCGGACTGGTGCGGGTCACCGGCCCGCTGGGCCACGCCCTGCGCTACGCGGGAACCGTGGACAGCACCCAGGACGCGCTGCGCCGCTGGGCCGACGATCCACACGCACCCGCCCCGCACGGAGCGGTCATGGTCGCCGAGCGGCAGACGGCGGGGCGCGGACGACGTGGACGGACATGGGACACCACGGGCGGCACCCTGGTCTTCAGCGTGCTGCTGCGGCCAGAGTCCGGACTGGCACTCAGTGTGGCCGACCTGGGGCTGCTGCCGCTGGCCGCCGGTGTCGCCGTGCACGCGGCGTGTGGGGTGGGCGGCCTGAAGTGGCCCAACGACCTGCTCGCCCCGGACGGCCGCAAACTCGCCGGGATTCTGGTTGAGGCCGACCTGCGCGGCGAGGAGGCCCGGCGCGTGATCCTGGGCATCGGCGTGAACGTCACGCACGCGCCCCCCGGCGCCGCCCACCTGAGCACGTGGCGCCCCGACGTGACCCGCGCCCAGGTGCTTGGCCGCAGTCTGGACGCCCTGGGCACGCACCTCGGGGCGCCGGGGACGGACACCCTGGCGGCGTGGACGGCTGCGAGCGTCACCCTGGGCCGCGCCGTGCGGGTACAGACGCCCCAGGGCACCACCGAGGGCACCGCCGAGGGTCTTGACGCCCACGGCAGCCTGATCGTCCGCACAGCCAGTGGGCCGCGCACCGTCAGCGCCGGGGATGTCGAGCTGATCGGCACCCTGACGGGCGGCCCCGCCCCCTGACCCGGCCTCCGACCGCCATCACACCGCCACTCTCAGCTCAGGAGCACCCCATGACCCACGCCACGCACCCCACCCTGGCCCAGACCCTCGCCCCGCACCGCAGCGCCCTGCGCGACCTCGCCCTGGTCGTGGGCGGAGCTGTCCTGATCGCCCTGATCGCCCAGGTCGAGATTCCCCTGAAGCCCGTGCCGGTCACCCTCCAGACCCTGGGCGTGCTGCTCGTGGGCGCGGCACTGGGCTGGAAGCGGGGCACGGCCTCGCTGGGCACGTACCTTGGTGCAGGGATCATCGGCCTGCCGGTCTTCGCGGGTGGCGGGGCCGGACTGGCCAAACTCGCCGGCCCCAGCGGCGGCTACCTGATCGGCTTCCTGCTGGCTGCTGGCCTGGTCGGCTTCCTGGTGCAGCGCTTCGCCCTCGACCGGCGCGTGCTGGGCACGGCGCTCGCCATGCTGGCCGGCACGGCGCTGATCTATGCCGTCGGCCTGCCCTGGCTGGCCGCCACCACCGGCCTGCGCGGCGCGGCGCTGCTGAACGCTGGCCTGACTCCCTTCCTGCTGGGCGACACGCTCAAGCTCGGCCTGGCCGCCCTGCTGCTGCCCGGCGCGTGGACACTGACGCGCCGCTGACCTGAACCCCTTCACGAACGAACCCCCCACCTTCACTCGGGTGGGGGGCCGTGCTTGGAGGGGGTTGTCGATGCTCCCGTGTGGTTGCCCCCCTCCTTGCTGCACCCAGTGTGCCCCAGGGGCGCCCGCGCGGCATCCGCCGAAAGTGGGAAGCGGGACTAGGCCGGATGGCTCAGGGCTGCTCGAACTGCCGGGTGAAGTTGTCCTGCTTGAGGTACACGAAACGTGGCGTCAGGGGCGGGAGGTTGTTGGCGTCGCGGAAGTTCTCCTCGAAGGCCCAGATGCGGCGGGGGGGCTCGTAGAAGCGGCTCTCGCCCCGCCTGAAGTCACCGAAGGCGTGCAGGGGGATGTTGAGGCTGACCAGTGAACCGGTGTAGCGGTAATCCACAGTGTTGTTGGGGTTGGTGCCGTTCGAGCCCCAGTCCTCGTGGAAGCGCATCATGTTGTGCACCCCGCCGCTCTGATCCATAAGACTGTCGGCATACAGCATCCCCTCGCTGCCCGTGGTCGAGGTTCCGGACAGGATCGCGGCATTCACGATGCTGCCCGAGCTGACGCTGGTGTTGACCGGGTCGCTGGCACTGATGGCATTGCGGCACCACAGCGGCACCTGGGACTTGCTGTCGCCACCGGAGGGGGTCGCGCTATCGATGGCCGGCGTCTCGCCGTAGCTGGAGTTATACGTGCCGCTATTGTAGGCATACCAAGTCTGACCCATGACGCTCGTGCTGGAAGCCTCGGCCTTCGTGACGTTTGTGGCGGACATCTGCGTGGACGTCCACCCGGTGACATCGACCTTCGCGATGGTACCGACCTTTGCCCAGCGTGTTCTGCTCATCCAGAACAGAGTGCTGCCCGAGCGAACCTGACACGTGCGCTGCGTATCCCAGTCCTTGGAGAGCACGTTGACCGAGTCCGCGATGATGGAGGCCGGGAGCCAGCCGTTCGCCCGGGTGCTGGCGCTGTTGTAACTGCCCCGGATGAAGAGGGCCTGATCCGTGACGACCGTCACGCCCAGGGGCGTGGGGTCGGTGGCGACCGTTGAGCGCAGCAGGGCCGCATTCGACAGCCGCACGCCGTAGTTGTTGGCCCCGCCACCCTGGGAGATCGATCCGCCGGCTGTGTTGCCGGCCAGAGCGCTGGTCAGGATGCCGGTGCCGGCGGTATCGTCCACCGTCATGTACAGCACCAGACCGCCCTCGGTGGTGTCGGCGAGGCCGGACAGACTGAGCAGGGTGCGGTTGGTCTGGAGACACGTCAGCAACTGCCGCATGTTGACCTCCAGGAGACGGCGGGTCGCACGGTTGCTGTCGTTCCCCTGGGCCGGATCTTCCCAGTACTGGGCTTCGCGGTTGTCACGGAAGGTCTGGGTCGAGGCCAGCCCTGCCGAGCAGGTCGCACCACTGATCGGAGAGCCGTCCACCCGCACGAAGTAGGGCGTCCACGTGGAGGTCGCGAGGTTGCTCGCCCCAATGGTGCGCTTGAGGACGATCCGCACGTCGGCCTTTGACCAGTACGTGGCGCTGCTGCGGGGC